>JBLIBL010000281.1:0-3049 GCA_047633355.1 Polaribacter sp. | reverse complement strand
ACTTCATTCTTAAAAACGCAAGTCTGTACGATATATGAGTATAATTTTTTTTGCAACGTAAGGGGAAGTTCGAAAACGCCATAAGAAGCCTGCGAATAGCCTTTTGATAGATTCCACCTAATCTAGAACACTCTACTTTCATGCAAAACTGAATAAAGTTTACCGAATAATAGAAGCAAAGTTCAAGATTGTCAGAACACTTAAATCAGAAGGAGTCGTTATGGTGAAAACAACTCCAACAACTTATAAAGCCACTTTTAACCTGTAACCTTGCGAGAGACTAGCAACCTTAAGAAACAGATATTGAAATAATTTGTAGTCTTGATTGAACTACTAATTACAAAAACATTGTCAGGATTTTTTACAACTTGTATAAGCCACAAGCAACCAGCATCATATAAGCATCTGTAATCTATAATCTTTTATTTTTAGGCGCAAATATTGCAGAGTTAGTATTAGTCAAATTAGGATGAAATTAACATGTTAAAAAAAGCACTTATAACCACGTGTATGTTGTTTGCTACAACTACTTTTGCCTCAGGTACCACTTGGAACTTCGTAAATAGTGGTGATACACAAATTGAGGGTGGTGATTCATATGGAAATTATATTGACTTAGAAAGAGATGGTATCGAGCTGATTGTTTCTGCTTGGTCAGAAACCAAAAACAATAGCGATCCATGTATCGATTTTCCCGAATTACCCGAGTGTCAAGTAGCTGATGGCAGTAACGAATCGACTGAGCGTGATTTATTCATCGATACTGCCAAGCTTGAATATTATGGCAATACTTTAGGAGTCAAAAATAAAGATGGTGAAGGAGGTTCTCCACAGCATTCTATAGATAACATCCCTAACTCATCGGCCTATGGCTATAACGATTACGATATGGTTTTGTTGCAATTTAACAAAAAAGTAGTCCTTGATGAAATTGTAATAGGTTGGGCAACTAATGATGGGGGGATAAATAGCTATGGAGCAGCTGATATTTCTATTGTGGCCTACACAGGTGATGATACGAAAAATGCAAATCCATTTTTTGCTAACACACAAACTTGGGGGGACCTATTGACGTCAACACCTAATTGGCAAAGTGTGGAGAATATTGAAAATGCTAGTATATTACAAGCCATTACTAATCCAGTTGCATCACAATATTTTTTAATTGGGGCATATAACCCAATATTTGGTGGTAATTTAAGTAACGCTAATGACGGATTTAAGCTTAGTGGAGTTAAAACAAAAACAGCAGCCAGCAAACCACCAAGTAATGCTATACCTGAACCAAGTAGCATAGCACTTGCCTTTTTGGGTTTGCTCCTTTTAAGAAGACGTCAGTCACTTAAAAAATAAATCTTTATTACATATTAAAGAGACGGCTTATGTCGTCTTTTTTTTCCTATTCACCCCGTTAGCGGCAATGATGTATTCTACTTTACATATTTCCTAAATTTAAATGGATCATTAATGAAACGATCTCTTTTTACTCTGTTTATATTCGTAGCTATTTTTAGTGTTAAAAGCTTCGCCAGCTCAAGTGAAGATTACGAAAAAGCTAATATGTCTTTCATTTCTGAAGACTACGACACCGCTTATATTCATTTAAAGAACAGTCTCCAAAAAAGTCCTGACAATTTACCAGCTAAAATTCTGATGGGGCAGTTATTACTTCGAAATGGATATGTCGAAGATGCTGAAGCGGTCCTGCTTGAAGCATTAGATGAAGGTGCAGACATCAATTTGGTTATAGAACATATAGGCACTGCGTTTCTTTTCCAGCGCAAATATAATGAAATAAATGAGCTTAAAATCAAAGATAAACTAGAACCCAAGGCACATTACAAATGGCTGTTAATAGAAGCAACTGCACATTTCAGCTTAAAAAATATAGAACAAGCTCGCTCGAAGTATTCACAAGCCATCAGATTAACTGACGACAATATCCAAGCCATAAATGGTCTAACCATTTTAGAACTTTCTGATGGAGAGTTGTCCGCCGCAGATATGAATGTTGATAAAGCCTTAGTTAAAGACAACGATAACTCTGATAGTTGGCATATCAAGGGCAAAATTGCCTTGGCGAGAAACAATCTAAATCAAGCGCAAAAATTCTTGGAGAAAGCATATGAGTTGGCTAACAAAAGTCCACTTATTATGCGTAGTTTAGTTGATGTATATATTCAATCTAAAAACGTTTCTAGGGCACAGGTTTTCTTAGATAAAATACTAATACAAACACCAAATGATCCCATGGCAATGCTTTTAAATAGTTGGTTATTGACTCAAAAGGATGAATTAGCCGCTGCCAGTGCCGAATTAGGTCGTTTAAGCAGTCTTTTATCTTCTTTAGATAGAAACAAAGCATTTGATGAACCGCATTTACTATTTATTGCAGGTGTCTCGTCTTATGCCCAGCAAAATTTCGAGCAAGCACAGAAAGTGCTAACCCAATATTTAGAAATCGTACCAGAAAATTTAAATGCGATAACACTCTTATCAAAAGCTCACTCCAAACTTGGAAAAAAGAAACTGGCGATGAATTTATTGGACCGACATCGTAAAAAACTAACCCATGATTTGGAGACAGCACTATTTCTGTGTGACCTGTACATAGAAAACAACAGTACGTTTAAAGCAATTAACTTTTTGGACTCTATCCAAACATCCTTTCCTAACAATAAAAAAGTATCACTGATGGAAGCAAAGATACTTGTTGCAAGAAATAAATCAGATGAGGCAATAGCATTATTAAATAACATTCCAGAGGCCGAGCAGGACGCTAACATTCAACTAATCAAAAGTATGATTTCATTAAAAAAAGGTGACTACCAAGGTGCAAATAAAATCGCTTACAGTTTATTGAAAAACAGCCCCAAAAATACAGACTTTATGAATCTTAAAGCAGCCATTGCTTTAAAATTAAAAAATTGGGAACAGGCACAAAATATGTTGGACAAAGCTCTAACTATTGACCCATCACATTTCGCTGCTACTGTTAATTTAGCTAAATTACACTATGCCAAGAAAGATTTTTTAGCTGCAAAAGAGC
>JBLIBL010000280.1:0-3056 GCA_047633355.1 Polaribacter sp. | reverse complement strand
ACCAACTATTAAATCTTTACCAACATAATCATAAAAAATAGTGTGTGCTACGGTCACAACCCATTGTGTATCTATTAATACACCATGTCCTTCATGAGGCATATCTATTAGGTATTCAGGCATTTTATCAATGACATAATTTTCAGGAGGAACATCATGTCTCTTCACTACAGCATTGGTACATGTAGAAAAGAAAATAATGGATAAGATAAATAAAACTTTCATATTACGTCCATGTTCATTGATGGGTAGCTAACGCCTCATTAAGAGGCAATAAAATAGTTGGTTAAAATAAGCGAGGCAAGAGCAAAAACCAACTATTTTTTGTCCGTTTCAACGTTTGAGCAGCTTGTTAGCTGCAATTTAACTCTTACTATTTAACTGTGAAAGCAAATACAGCCAAAGCTTTTTATCATCGAATACTTGCAACAGGGTATTATTGGTATAAATAATACCCATATGTGTAATCCGTGGCCCTTCAAAGTTGGTAAACTCCATACTCCATGATGATGCAGAATAACCTTCGCCATGAACAATAATCAATTTTTACTACTGACACCATCAGAGAATACTTTACCTCTAAAGGATTCCTCACAATAATCCAGACACAAACGCTTATCCTTTAAATATAATGAAGACACAAGTAATTGATCAACGTATTTCATGTACTTAGGATATTCTTTAAAAGCAGGAATAAGAATATATTCTGATGATATTTTTAATTGAATATCGTTAAATTCAATGCAAACATCATTTTTGCAATGTTCTTCAGCTTTCAAAGCGTTGCATATAATCAGTGATAATAAAAATACGATAACTAAAGTTATATTGGAAATAATACTCAACAGTGCCTCCTTGGAGTTAACACCCTATTAAGAGCCAACTGTTATTTGTCCGGCTTGAATGGCTTATATGCCGACGTTCAACTAAACAGCTCGATAACTAAACGTACTGAATGATTTAATATCACAAAAACACCAAGATACATTAGAATTTTAGGCGATTTTGGATATTTAGTTTTCATCCAAATCATGGCTGGTGATTTTTCTGACTGCTTAAGGTAGCCACTAAAGAATGCTACCCCATATAACGAAATTAGAATGACTAATAAATGATCAAGTATTGAGTAGATGTTCAAAACATTCCTTGGCATATAACGCCTAATTAACAGGCAAATGATAGTTGGCTAAAATGTTCAGGAACGAAAACAGCCAACTGTTTTTTTTCCTTTTGAATGACTTGTTATAGGGCAATTAAACGCATGAAATTTAGCGACTTAGCACCTCAATAACATCGTCACTTAATATATGTTCCTTACCTTTGAAAACATCTAATATTCCAGGTGCAGACTTACTATTACCAAGTACACTAACATAGCAACGATAAATATATTTACCGTTAGAAAAAGAATAGTGATGATTACCACCACTACCTTCAAAAACCATTTTTCCATTTTCTAAAATTAAATCAGGTTTATCTCTAGTTTTTTTATCGATACTCCATGACGAATAGCGATAATTGTAATCCCCAAGATCATCAATTCGAATATGAAATTTAGATGTTTTCCACTCTAATATTGGTTTTTTATAAACTCTGAGGCTTAGATGCAAAGTTTGTTTTTGTTTTTCAATCAAACTTGCTTTGATCTCTTTTTCTTTTGAAGATTGATATGTTATCGCTCTTATTTTATTTTTGGAATCTAGCCAAAGTTTACCGCTAGAAAACATTACGCCTCTCCAGCCCATCATGCTCCAATCTTTGTCTAGATCAGAGTTAGCTATTAGCTCGATAAATTTTTTATCAAACACTTCATCAAAGCGATTTACTAACTCTGCTTCATTTTTAATGGCAGGTATTGGAAATTCACGCCCTAATGGATAAGAAATAAAAGTTGCAATAGCTTTCTTATCCTGTTGCTTGAAAGCACTTTTAATCAAGGAAATATCCTCGTGGTATTTTTTATCAACAGCAAACGAAGTTGATGTAAATAGAATGGACAACACCAAGATTAAATTATTTATAAACTTCATGGATACTCAACACTCCGATTTGCCCTATAACGCCACGTTAAGTGACAAATAATAGCTGGCTAAAATTAGTGAGGAACGAAAGCAAGCCAACTACTTTACGTCCGTTTAAGCAACTTGTTAGCTGCTGATTGCATCCAACTCTTGAACTGCTGTTTTTAATTTACTAAGGGCTACAGATTCATTTTTATTATATGGTGATTTATAAGTAGCAACCGCTTTAGAAAAAGCTATATCTGCTTTTTGCATTAAACCTGATTTTTCATATAAAAAACCTAAACGAATATAAGAAAATGAAAGACTAGATGGACCAGTTTTTTGTAATAATTTATCCGATTGATCGGACTCTTGAAGCCTCACAATAGATTCCATTGCATAGATTGCAACTTCAGTTGACTCATGAAGATATACTTTATGAGCAATTTCTGCTTCATTATTTAAGAAATTAGCTGAAATATCATTAGCAAAGCTAATATTCGAAGTAATTACAGCAAGTGCAACTAGAATAGATTTAAATATATTTTTCATAATAATTTCCCTATAGATAATAAAAATACTGCTTAAGACCAAAAGCAGCTAACGCCCCATTAAAAGTCCTGCTTGAATGGCTTATTATGTGTCGTACAACGAAACTATATACATGTGAATTTAGCTTCGAGATCAAAACCTTGTGTATAATTTGTATCAACGTCACTAAATTCCCAAGAGCCAATTTTCGTACTAGATTTACTTTTGACAAATTTTTCAACTTCTCCAGTCTGACTATTTTTCGTAGAAATTAATTGAAAAGATTTTCCACCTTCAACTTCACATCTAGACTTCATGACACCTATCAACATAGAGTGAGCTTTCTCTTTTGTTTCTCCACCCACTACTGTATAGAACGAACCATCATCGTAAGGAATCGCTCTATCGGATAAGGATATATTTGTACAACCTAAAATTAATGATATGGGAAGTAAACTCAAGTATTTCATATTATTCCTAAAGACACATAACGCCCCATTAAGAGGCAAAAAATAGTTGGTT
>JBLIBL010000279.1:0-3079 GCA_047633355.1 Polaribacter sp. | reverse complement strand
ACAGTGTTGAAGAGCACCAAAAATGGAAGCGCGACATAGAAGCTTTTTCCGGTGCACAAGCTGACTTCCCAATTATTGACGATACGTCTTTGCAGGTATCTAAGCTGTATGACATGTTGCCAGAGGGCGCTTATTTAGTTGAAAATCGCACACCTGCGAATACGGCTACCGTGCGTACGGTATTTATTATTGGGCCGGATAAAAAAGTGCGTTTAACGATGTCTTATCCAATGACAGTGGGTCGTAACTTTGCTGAGATTTTACGAGCACTGGATGCGATCCAAATTACTGACGGACAACCGATTGCAACCCCTGCTAACTGGGTACCTGGAGACGATGTGATTGTGACACTGGCTTTGAATAATGATCAAGCGAAAGAAAAGTTTGGTGATATTGATATTAAACTACCGTACTTGAGATTTACAAAAACTCCGCAAAAGTAAAAGGCAGAGTCAGTACTCAGTTAAATAAGAACTAAGTACTAAGTTCTGATAAATAAGTACTTAGAAATAAGTACCAAGTCAGTATTAAAAAAAGGGACACAGGCATTATACAATAATGTCTGAGTCCCTTTTTTATGCCTGGCGTTTAATATTGGTGGTTATAATTCTTAAAATAATACTGTTGATTTTCTAAATTTAACTAGCGGTTATTCTTACAGTTTATTTTGGGATTTGCCTATATTTGTGCGCGTTTGCACGGAAAGCAATTTAATAATGCGCGTTTACAACTGAACAATTTTAAAAAGTGTAGCAGAATCAGTACATTATAATTACGGACAGTGGACATAACGAGACCCCCGTTATTATTATAAACGCCCATGCGCGTTTATCTGGAGCTTGGAAATGGATTTCAAAAATTACCGAGTAAAATCAATTAGTTGCCGTGAAGTTTCTAAAAGTCACTTCCGTGCAAACGCGCATGCGCATGATTAAGCTGTTATGTGTTTAAAACTCTTTCATATTTACATTGTACTTGTAACTAAAGGCTACCTTTGTGACCTCAATATTAAAAAGTATCGACAATGGCTACCTGCTCGACACACTAGCATACGACTCAAACTGGCAACCTGATGAGTCTAGGGATGACGTTGATGCTCAGCGCGAAGCAAACATAGACCGCTACCAGAAGTACCATCAGATACTTTCTCTAGTGTCTGATGAATATGTCTCTGGAACAAGCAACAACGCACCTGTAAACCTACACTACACAAACTTAAAACTGACCAAGTCTGGTGTTGATCGACTTTGTTTTGAGTCGTTAACCCTTGCGGATATAGATAACAGCTCTGGTAAAGATTCTTTTATGTCCTTGTACGGTAGAACTATTATTATATTCTGCGTTTGCGGATTAATAGCTTTCTCATCCAAGTGGGTTTGGGACAATAAAATAAGTACTGATATAACCCCAACCCTAGTACCCCAGAAAACCAGCCTACAAAAAAATAGTCCGAGTGAGAAAAAATCACCTCCTGTTAATAAAAACTTAATTAAAATTGATAAACCTTCCACATAACAAACTTAGGCAAAGGACGCGGTAAAGCTGCGCCTCTGCTAAGGGCGTTAAATTTCTAGAGGGAATAGAAGGACTATGGAAGAAGTCGAATTCACAATTCAATCAGATGGGAAGCCTGTAAGTATTGCCGAATTTGGAAAGTATTTTTATTGGTTGAGAGCTTGTTATGTCTTAGCATTAGACGAATATCACTTTTCATTGGAAGAAGATGAGGGTGATGATGTAGCTGTTCGAACCATGACCAAAGAGGAATTGGCTGAGTCAATTATTGAAAGAGCTAAGTACATGACTTATGACGAATTAAGGTCTGTTGCTAATAGAACCCTTACACCAGAAGAAGATTTAATGCTTGTTGACATTTATCGTCGAAATCCGTTTGAAATAGTTCTTTGCGGTATCGGCATTGCGCTAGCTGTTGCATTAATTGTTTCAGGAGGTAAATTCGAGTTTAAAGTCACAGGAATAAAAATTGAGATTCCTCCCATTGCGGAAGGTATTTACAAGCTTTGAAAAGCACTTGGAAGAAAGAGATAATTTAACAAAAAAACGCAGCGGATAAACCGCTGATTTGGGCGTTATGAAAATTAGAGGTCAGGGATATGACGTTAGAAGTCATTAAAAATCAAATAGACAAATTTATATCCTCTGAAGAACCAGGGGTTTTGGCTATAAAGGGTGAATGGGGCGTTGGAAAAACATTTGCTTGGAATAAGTATCTCTTTGAAGCACGGAATGAAAATAGAATAGGTTTGCGGAAATATTCCTATAACTCAATATTTGGTATTAATTCAGTTGATTTATTTAAATACTCAATCTTTGAAAACGTTATTGATCGAAATTTAATTGGCACGGAAGCTAATGTAGATACTTTCAAGAAAAATTCAGCTGATCTCCTCGCATCTTTAGGGCGGAAGGCTGTTAGGCTCGTAAAAGGCGCTTCACTTCTAAAAGATTTTACTCCTGCGATAGAGTCGTTTTCATTTCTTTCTCTCGAAAAACACTTAATCTGTATTGACGACTTGGAGAGAAAAGGGGAGGGGTTATCTATTAAAGACGTTCTCGGCGTTGTTTCCTTGCTAAAAGAACAAAAGAAATGTCAGATTGTGATTTTACTAAATGATGGAGAGGAAGGTCTTGATGATTATGAAAGATACCGTGAAAAGGTAATTGATATTGAACTCGCGTTTGAGCCTGATCCAGAGGAATGTGCATCGATTGCGTATTCTGAAAAAACACCAAATTATTTAAGACTTCGAGAGCTAACAACAAGCCTTGGAATTCGAAATATCCGTATTCTAAAAAAAATCGAACGGTTAGTTAATCTATCCCTCCCTTTAACGGAAGGTTTTGAACCAGAAATATCAGATCAAGCCTTACATTCGATCGTTTTATTTACTTTGAGCTATTTCTGCTCAAAATCCAATGATGAAATACCACCTTTAGACTTTATAATTAATAAAGGTTATGCATTGTTAGGCATAGGGGATGAAGATGTCAGTGAGCAAGAGAAGAAGTGGCAAACTACCCTGCAAGCTTACAATTATCAGCTTACTGATGAGCTGGA
>JBLIBL010000278.1:0-3085 GCA_047633355.1 Polaribacter sp. | reverse complement strand
TTATCCATTAAACAGTTACTTACCCATTCGTCTGGATTAAGTGACTCTGTGAGACCAGTGAAATTTGATGATAAAAGATCTGAATAGTCATACCTAGAGTTAGTCAAAAATGCCGCGGTTAATAATGTAGAAAATAAAATATTTGAATATAGTGATACAAGTTTTAATATTTTAGGACGTGTTAGTAGCGCTTGTTCTGGTGTCAGATTTGAAAAATATATACATGAAAATATTTTTGATGCCAGCAGGCATGCAAAGCAGTCAATACTTCGGTGGCATAAATGAAAATACTGCTGAGGCCCCACCAGCTGATATTGGGAAATTAATTGATAAAAGTGAGCAAGGTCCCTACGACTCACCATTTAACCTTGTGAGGGGTTAGTTAGCAGTGTTTATGATTTAAGCCTGTGCCTAAAACTAACACTCGCTAATGAAATTGCTATTCTAAAACAACAAACCTACAAAAATATGTTGGAACCTCAAATTAAAACGGCATAGGGATAAATATATATGGGGTTGGTGTTGCTTAACACCTCGGTAACATTAGAGGTTATAAATCATTAATTATTGCTTTTCCAAAAAGTAGAAATGCAATGACATTACTAACCAACTCAAGTGATACTCCTCGATGGGTGATTGCTAAATCTACTACTAAAATATTAAAACAGAATGATGACTGGTAAAAAATTAATTTACGAAGGCATCAATTTTAACGTCCGAGACAGCCATTAATCTAATTATGCATATTTTTGAGCTTATTAAGCGTTACTACTAAGCGTATTTTTATTGTCGTTAACCTAAGTAGGTATATAGATAATCAGCTTTTTATTAAAGCACCTGATGATGCAATTTATAAAGCGAAAGGGATAAACCAATACTGTATATATGAAAACGTAGAACAACCATCACCAGATTAAAGCAGTTTTCAGTGAGTTACTATTTCAACAAATTCATTTGACAAACACCCTTATTTCGTTGATGACAACCTGCTTGTTTATATTGTCATCATAATATTGTTTTTGGCTATTTTGAGCGTTGTACACAAAATGACTGTCTAAAAAAATTATATCTGAAAATGTCGTTTTAATTTAAATAATAAATAATCAAAAAGCCGTTTCAATAATTAACCTACTATGCTGCTATTTGCTGTTGTAGATCATATGCCTTCCTGCTTACAATGATAATATACAATCACGTAAATGTTCAGAGATCACAAATGAAAATTGAAAATATTTTGGTTATTGCGGATCAACAAGACAAGCAACAAAGCGCTCTGGCACAAGCTAAGACATTGGTTAAGCACACAGGAGCCAAACTTCATACTGTGGCCTTTCATTATGAACACTTAACTACGCTGGTAACCAAATTAAACGAAGAACAGCAGCTTGATATTCAAAATAAAATTATCTCATTAGGAGAAAAGTGGTTAAAAAGTGAAATAACTCATGTAAACCTACAAGAAAAATCAACAATGGAAGTGGTATGGGAAAAAGATATCGTTGGATGGATTAAAAAACATTGCACCTCGCAATCTTACGATCTGATCATTAAGACAGGGCACCGCGGCGAAGGTCCTTTTTATGTGCCTACAGATTGGCATTTAATCCGCAATAACCTTGTGCCGACTTTACTTGTAGCAGAAAAAAAATGGCGGAAAAAACAATCGGTAATGGTATTACTTGATTTAGGTACCCACTTAACATCAAAACAAGCACTCAATCAAAAGTTGCTTGATGCAGGGATAACTTTTGCCACGAATACAAATATACCTTTACATATTTGCTACAGTTTACCTATATCATCAGTATTAAAAGATTTGGGTATAATTGACAAGAAAGCTCTAGTGAATGACGCCAAATCGAGATACCTTCCAATCATCGAAAGCATGCTAGGAGAATATGAAATTCCATTGGCAAATATTCATTTTAAGGCCGGTCCAGCTTCCAAAGTGATCCCAAGTGTCGCCTCTAAACACGCAGCAGGATTGGTCATTATGGGCAGCATCGGACGTAAAGGCTTAAAAGCGAAACTAATGGGTAATACTGCTGAAAGTGTCTTAGCATTATTAAAGGCTGATATTTTAGTAATCCAGCCCTAAGTGATTCTGGCTAAAACAACGTTAATCGCACCTTAACGTTGTTTTGCCTCAATAATTTTCTAATGTCCTAATACATTCTTTTCAGATTTTTTTGATTGTTTTGAGGCTTTCTTTTCCTTTGCAGTCAAAAGCGGTTTCTTTTTAGAATCTTTTTTCTTGTCTTGTCCTTTGCTCATTCTATTTACCTTTAGTCATACAATTATTCACCTCAGGTCAGTTTAGGCCAACCGGTGCACATTTCTAAGAATTGATACCTATCAAAAAGGCGCTCTCAATTCATATCTATCTTAGTCTGTGTTCAATGATTTGCAACAAAATCTAGACTCATTTACCTGTTATCTATCAAATTTGCTGAGCCAAAAAGCACTACAAGAAGATGACATATTTATCATCATTGATCATGTTGCCGAGTCTGGTTCTGGTTATGACATCGCCAATACACTGCACCGTATCGATCCGAAAATTGTTAAGTTTCAACTAGAGGAAATGGGATTTACCTTGATTGAAGAAGCCTTCTACCTTCGTAATACCACAGATGATCTAGATAAAAGCGTATTTACACCTGATACGCGAGGAAGAACTGATAGGTTTATCTATAAATTTGCTAAGCAATAAATAAAAATATTATTTATATTGTAAGCGCTTAATGCTGACAAATAGCTTTAATTAAAAGAAACCATTCATCAATAGACTGTTGAATTGTTTTCCCAGCAGTATCAAGTCTTACGAACTCTTTTTCTCAAAGAAGATACTCACGGGCTTGAACCTGATTCCATGTGGGTAGTATAAAGTTTTAAATACCGGATGGACGACTTTCGACTCTTCATTGATATTCATTGATATTCGGCTTTATCTGAACAAATCACTTCGATATTGAAAAATTGAATGCCTAAATCAGTGGCTACATACTGCCATGCAGTATGTGATTTTGAAACTGGATGACATGAGTCAGCAACCACACATAGACCACACATAGACCACATTTTA
>JBLIBL010000277.1:0-3087 GCA_047633355.1 Polaribacter sp. | reverse complement strand
TTCATTTCTAGTTTCGTAGAGATTAGCTTTCCTCCCCACAAGGTCTTTCTTTGTTACGTTCACGTACATTAATTTTTATTCCTCCTAAAGCTGTTTCATAAGCTCGAATTGTGTTTTCTGTTAAATCAGCATCAGCTAAAACGATATACTTACAACTAAATAAAAGTGTTTTTAAAGTCTGTAAAATATCACCGACATTTTCTTCATTTGACGTAAGCGCAGCCATTAAGGCTTGAGCTGCCTCATCAATGAATAAAGTGTCAAAACCAATTGGTGCTCTTTGTAGTAATCTATGCAGGCTTTGTACGGTTGTAGACACTCGGTCATTGCATATTTGCGACTCAAGCCCTTCTATTCCACTATGGACAGCTAAGCAATTAAATTCCTTTGCGTTTTGACCTACTAATAATTTGGTGGGTGAAACACAAAGAAATAAACCTGAACTAAATTTCTTCATAGCCTCGGTTTTCCCTATCCCTGTCACCCCTTTAATTGCATTGATATACACCTCTGTTTCTGAAGGTTTATTTTCAGTTAGTTTTGGTAAATCAATATAGTTATCAATAGCTACTGGCTCTGAATAGAAAACATCAACACACCTTTGAGCAGTAAAACCTATAGCAGCTTTATATTGGGTATCGATGTAGTGCTTTTTACTGTCTCTATAATTGAGCTGATTATCCATTGATGAGGTTAATTTCATTGGATTATAACCTTCAGCAATCATCATTTGATAGGTCCAGAAGCTTTTAGAATAACTGTCGGTTGTCATATCTAATTTTTTTAAATGTCGCTCAATCCTCGGCTTAGTAATACGTTCACTCTTAAGCTCCACCGTATGAGTAAGGTGTTTAATATTGCTAATAACAATGGCTGGATTTGGGGCATACACATCAGTATTAACTGATAGTTTTTCCCCGTCCATAGCAAAACACTTAAATTCTTCATGCTTGAGTTTTCCTAGTGGCTTTGCGGTGTATAGCAAGCTGGCGGAATTACCTAAAACATTTTTATCATAGTGTTGAAAGTTATCTTTAACATACTGCTGCCAACTACTAAATTTAACGGGGCTTTCTAGTTGAAAGAATACGTGAAACTTAGTTTGTCCTTTTCTATAGTAAGAAGAACTAGGCTTAATAACCTTTTTAGCTAACTTCCACTCAATAGGAAAATATCTATCAACAATATCGTTAATTTTTTCTTCAATGGTACTTCCATGACCTTCTAAGCAATCAATATCAACAACACCAATATCAGAATAGGTAATGTCAGTTTGTAATATTTGTTTCAAACGTTGAGTTTTTCGCTCAGCAAGTGTTGTGGTTGCTGGGTATTGAAGTAAAACTAAATAGGGCTGTGTAAAAAGGTGCTCCAATAAGGCTGGTAAATCTTGCAAGAAATCAGGTACTTCTTGATGTTTGACCGTGACATAAAATTCAGTACTCTTATCGTCTTTCCCTTTTTGAAATGTTTTGTTTTGGCTTTGCAGTATGGTTACTCGACTACACTTCTCCATAACTAGCAGCCATTGAATATACTGTTTTTTCTTGCTCTTTAAGTGCTTCTACTTGCAAAGAAAAGTATTTTCTAGCATTAGTTACACCAAGCTCTCTTAATTGTTGAATTGCCTCCTTATAAGTGGTGTATTTAACGTGGTTTTTAATGCGTTGATACGGTAGGTAGTAACCTAGTTCTAAAAATCTATTTGTGATTTGTTCTATTGTGGTTTCTTTTGTGAATTTCAAAATTTCTCCTTATTAATTTATAAGTTTATTATATTTTAATTTTAGTGACTTGTCGAGTAATTTTGTTATTTATTAATGGGTTACGAGCAAACAAAAAACAATTAACAATAACCTACATCATAATAAAAACACATAGAAACGCTCTGCCCAGAACTAAGTTAAATTATGTTAAAGCTAACGATGATAAAGCACCATCCGATATTTAGATTGAAAACGCTAAACCTTAAGAAATATAAAAAATTCGGATGTTTATTAACTGTTGGGCATAGTTTTACCGTAACTTTACTTAAGGTGCGTCTAATAAAGCCGTACACCCCCCTCTAAAGAGCGCCCAATAAATATCTAACATCCATCTAATGATTGCCGAACAAACATCTAATAGTCGGTCTAATGCTATTCGAATAAACCTGTAACCAATCACAAGCAAATATCTCTTACTTATCGAATAAATTCCGTTTTACCATGTATTTGATGTGCTATAACTTTAGTTATCGAACACTTGTGATAAAAAACTATTTACTCTCAATTATAAAAGGCTTGGTAAAGGTTTAATGTGCTTTAGGCTTTAAATAATGGGTGAATAAAAAAACGATTTTTTTGCATCATGACTCTAAACAGTGAAATATAGCTCCATCAAACGAAGAGGAACAACATAATGAAATACGGATACTTAGGTACAAACACACAGCTCAATAGTGTAGAAAAAAGAGTTGATATAAATGAACAAGAAGCTCTAATTACCAGTTACGACATAGATGTTGAAATGATAAAAGAGAAAGCAGATTCATTTGGAGCCAAAATGACATTGTCTCCACTGATTGACTCACTTGAGCCAAATGATGAATTAATCGTTTGTAACCTTAGGTATTTAGCTAATAACTTAAAGACTCTGCAATCCATAATTTCAAGTATTGAACAACGTAAAGCAAAGTTAATAATACTAGATATGAAAGAAACATTATCTGGTCATTTAACCGCATTCAGCGACTTTAAAGCCTACATTACCAGCGCAAAAATCAAAGCAGGAATTAAAGGTAGTAAAAAAGAACAAGGGAGAAACCCTCCAGAACAAAGTGCAATATTTTCAGTTACATACAACAGAAAGCATAACCCTAATATGTCTATTAGTGAAATAGCTAGGATAGCAGATATTTCAAGAAGTTCTGTATATCGAATTTTAAAAGAAGAGGAAAACAAAAAATGAAAAACTTAACTAACAACACAGAGGACAGTAAAATGAATAACTTAAACAATAACATAGCAAACACAACGACTAACCACATAGAGGACAACATCATGAATTTGTTTAGCGATATAGCAATACAAGAAGAAGAAGTAAAAA
>JBLIBL010000276.1:0-3097 GCA_047633355.1 Polaribacter sp. | reverse complement strand
TGTAAGCTCGACCTCCCAAGGTTTGTGGGAGCTCAAAATAGTCGCGCTGATTTGTGCCTTTATCTGTGCTTTCGTTAAGTTTATTTGGGCCATGCGTTTGGCTAACTATAGCTGCGTATTGTTTAACGCATTGCCCTTTGAAAACCGTGACATAAGTGATCAATACGCTATCGAACTAGGGAAAATGACAGGGCTATTTGCTCAACATTTTAATCAAGGTTTACGCGCCAATTTTTTTGCCCTGGCGTTGCTTGGCTGGTGGCTTAATACTTGGTTTTTTATTGCTTCGATCGCGATTGTATTGTGGGTGATATACCGACGCGAATTCCGCTCGCAATCCCTGATCATCGCAAACAAACTCATGCTGTTAACCGATCCTCAGGTTGAGAGTGACATTCAGATGCAACAAAAGGCAAAACTCACTGACGTAAATGCGGCTGGTGAAACGAAAAATTTAAACCTGAGCACCACGTGAAAGCATTCGTTTTACTGGTGAGTAATAAAATAGGATTGCAAAAAGTTAAACATTTATTTAATCCTTTTCAGAGGAGGGCGATCGGCAATATATTGATCTGCACTATTTGAGATTTCTTCCTGACGACCTTCTTCAATCAACCAGTCACGAAAAGCCGTTGTGTTAGAACTATCGGAAGATTCTTCGAGGGTAATCAGATAATAAGCATATTCTAGCGGCAGTGAAAAATCGAAAGGAACCACTAGCCGACCAGCAGCGATATCGTCAGACGCTAGCGATTTCATACTGAGAACTACACCCTGACCATCCACTGCTGCGTTGATGGCAAGGTTTCCATGATTGAAATGTACCCCCCTCGACGAATCTATATTCTTGACTTTGGCCGCTTTTAGCCAAGTTTTCCAGCCGGGTCGACCCTCATATTTAGTGTCATCATGAAGCAGTGTATGAAACTGCAAGTCTTTGGGTGAGCGAAGTGGATGTTCACCCTGCATCAATTTGGGGCTACAGAGTGGTATCGCAGATACTGAAAAAAGCTTAACAACACGGCACCCGGGATAATCACCCTTACCAAAACGAATCGCAATATCGACACCGTCACGACGGAAATTCTCTGCTGGTATGGTGTTTTTAGCGGCTGTTGAATCGACTAGACTAGGGCTGGCAGAGATATTCAGATCAATATCGGCATGGGCATCGGAAAATCGATGCAGCCGGGGTATAAACCATTTGGCGGCAAAAGAAGGCGCCATCCAGACCGTCAATTTGGACTCTTCATTAGCGCTTCGAATACGCCTGACTGATTCAATCAAATGATCAAAGCCCTGTGTTAGTGCGGGCAGTCCTTTCTTCGCATTATCGGTCAGGGATAAGCCGCGATTATGGCGGTTAAAGAGTTTTATACCCAGTTGATGTTCTAACCCTTTTATCTGCTGACTGACTGCTGCTGGGGTAATAAAAAGCTCTTCCGCCGCTCGTTTGAAACTCAGATGCCTGGCTGCACTTTCAAAAACACGTAATGCACTAAAAGGGAGATTTTCGATCATTAGATTTCGGTTAACCGTTGCTTAACTGGTAGTTAATAATTAATGGTTTGTTACGCAAGTGAGATCTTTCTAGTATTGGACCTTCAAAGCGCAACGGAAGTTGGTTTAAAAAGGTGACTTTAGTAGCGCTACCCAACTTATAGTTTGAGGAAATTGCTGAAATGAACAAAACAACTCCAAAATATCTGGTTGTCAAAAACAAAATCAAAGAAGCCATCCGATGTGGCGAAATGGCCGATAAGATTCCAGGTGAAAGGGTATTGGCTAAAGTATACGGTGTCTCATATATGACCATGCGTAAATCAGTTGAAAATTTGGTGGCGGAGAATGTTTTATACAAAATTCCGACCCGTGGAACCTATGTAGTCCAGCCAAAAACTTTAAAAGCTATGGTAAAAAATATCAGTAACTTTTTTGAAAGTAGAGTGGCGTGAGATATTTCAATTCTTTGTTTCACTTGAATTTTGCACTGTTTAAAAATCATTCTGATGCCAAAAGACAGACTAATATTTCAATTGCAGACTTTCTGCGGCTAAAGGAACTTGAACGAGAAAATACTGAATTAAAACGAGCCAATGCGATACTTCAAAAGACGGCTAGTTTTTTCGCACAAGTTGAATTCGAGCGCAACTCAAAATAGTTGCTATCGAAGCTAGCTTATAACTTTAATCGTTCAATAGTAAGACTGATTGACAACCAAGTGTCATGCCTATTATTTAAGTTAACAATACATTACCACATAGTTTGTTTAAAAATGGTTAAAAGCCGGTGAAATAAAACAATTTAAAATAATAACTGTATTTAAATCAACAATTTGAAAATAAATTTGATGATTTATATTCTATTAGGCTTACTGGCTTACAATCCTTGGCCTGACAAAATTAATATTTAAGCACGCTGATGGTGCGCCCTTATCTAGTCGGGGTGAGAGAAATTGTATTTAAGTGTCAATTATTTCACAAACTTTTTTCGTTCGGCTATAAAAAACACCGATAATGATCAAACCTTCCGTCTTGATCATTACTGATGTCTTGTTAGCTTAAAGCAACAATATCGGATCAAAGTTGATTCTGATATTGCTAGACGGGTTGCATTGACGAAACACGATCTAGTCTCTTTTACCAATAAGCTAACCTCTAAAACACAAAACAACGGCTCCAAGTTTTTCATCAATATTAACTTAAATCAGAAGCCAGAAATCATAAGCCTAAAACATTAAATAAACCTACAAAGCCTGTCCCTATCTAAGTCATTTCACCATTCGGGCTACTGCCGTTTAAATATTTGAATATGGTTTTTCTTGTTCCATTTGAAAAGAATCATTCAGTCTTTAACATGATGCTTTGCACTTATAATGGTGCAAACTGTCATTTATCCTTGAGAAAATTTGGGACTTGCAAAACTTTAACAGTATAAAATCAACTGCGTCAGTAACTCAATTTATCTTGCAAATACAATTTCAGCTCTTTTCATTCTCCATTTGATCTGCGATTTCAAGTTGTTCATCTAAAAGTCTGCCCGCATGGGTACGTGGTTTTATGAAAGGCGCTATTAGCGCATAACCAAGGGGTGCTAG
>JBLIBL010000275.1:0-3105 GCA_047633355.1 Polaribacter sp. | reverse complement strand
TTTCTCGATATAGGTAATGCATTTGGCACCCTGATTTTAGGGGTAATTCATAATAAACGAGTTATTCTACAAGTTCGTTAGCAGTACAAGGATATTTTAATCATGCTCCATAACTTTATAGGTAGTTTAATTTCTACAGCCGGAGTTTTACTCTACGATGTTTTATTTCACAGTGCACAAGCTATGGATTGGTATAGATATATATTCGTATTTTGTTTCATATTTATTGTTTCTAATTATTTTGGTTTTAACAAAAATAAAGCTGTGACGTAATGTACAGCTATAAGCCATTAAACAGGGACAAAAAACAGTTGGTTTTGCTCCTGCGTCGCTAATTTTAACCAACTATTTTATTGCCCGTTAATTGAGCGTTAGCATCCATAATATATTGCGAGTTTCAAATGAAAAAAGTACTAATTAGCGCATGCCTGTTAGGAGATAAAGTACGTTACGATGGTCAGTCTCTATTTACTTCCAGCAGTATCCTTAAAGAATGGATAGATGAAGGCAGAGTCATCTCGATCTGCCCAGAGGTAAGTTCTGGAATGAGCATTCCCAGAGCACCAGCGGAAATAAATGGTGGTGATGGGTACGATGTACTTTCAGGTAAAATTGCGGTAGTTGAAAATAATGGCAATATTGTTACTGAAAATTTTCTACGTGGTGCTAATAACGCATTGGCTTTGTGTAAAGCAAATGAAATTGATGTTGCAGTACTCGCCGAGTTTAGCCCTTCATGTGGAAGTTCATCAGTATATAGTGGCGATTTTTCGGGAACAAAAATCAATGGAGCTGGAGTCACTGCTGCATTATTAACAAGTAATGGCATTAAAGTTTTTAGTCAACACCAGTTAAATGAAGCTAACAAGGCAATTAAGCAGGACTAAAATGAGCTTTTATATGTACATGGAGATTTGGTGATGAATATATATCTTTTTGATTGGGGCGGCACTTTAACGGTCGATTTTCCTGATGTTATTGGCAAAATGTGTGATTGGGAAGTTGTTAAAGCTGTTTCAGGTGCTAAAGAAGCTTTAGAGGTACTATCAAAACACTCTCAAATATATGTAGCTACTGGTGCTACTGATTCAACGGAATTAGAAATTAAATTGGCTTTTGAGCGTGTTGGTTTAAGCCAATTTATATCAGGTTATTTTTGTAAAGCTAATTTAGGGTTGTCAAAAGGAAGTCCTGAATTTCTCGAAACTATTTTAGAGAAACTGAATACTCCAGCTATTAATGTGGCTATGGTAGGTGATAATTTTGAAAAGGATATTAAACCTGCGATTGCTGCTGGCATTCGACCTATCTGGTTTACACAAAATAATATAGAAAAAATTCCAGATAATGTTAAAGCAATTAATACGTTGAGCGCATTGTACTTATAACAAATAATCAACAATGACACGTGACAGTTGGTTATATTTCGCTTCGCTGCACATTTTAGCCAACCATTACTTAGCCTCTTATTTAACTAAGTATCCTAAGGAAATTCAATGAAGATTGCCGTATTATCCGATATTCATAGTAACGTTTATGCACTTGATGCCGTTATTAATGATTTAAAAAAGCATTCCGTAGATCTAAAGGCAAATCTTGGTGATATTCTTTATGGACCAGTTGCCCCTAAGTCCACCTTTGAGCTTTTGATGGAACATGATTTCATTACAATTTCTGGTAATCAAGATCGCCAGATTTACGAATCTACGGACGAAGAAATAGAATCTAATCCGACTATGCAATTTATTTTGGATGACTTAGGTTCTGCACCATTAGAATGGATGAAATCATTACCTTTCGATAAACAAGTAAATGATGATATATATTTTTGTCATGGTACACCGCAAAATGATTTGATCTATTTATTGGAAGATGTAAGCAAAGGTTATGCTTTGCTCCGTTCAGATAGTGAAATAATAGATTTACTCGCTGGTCAAAAATCAGAATTAATTTGTTGTGGTCATACTCACACTCCTAGAGCTGTAAACTTAAGTAGTGGTCAACTTATTGTTAATCCTGGAAGTGTTGGCCTGCAAGCTTATACAGATGAAGATCCAATATTTCATTCTATGGAAAATTTCAATAATCATGCATCATATTCAATAGTTGAAAAAGTTGGCTCAGAATGGTGTGTTCAAAATATTAAAGTTCCTTATAATTATCAGCTTGCTGTCGCTGAAAGTAAAAAAAGAAACCGTAATGATTGGGTTCATTTTTTGTCAACAGGAAGGCGGATATGCGTTTAACTCAACCTTCTAATCTAAATTTTATTGAATTAATGTCTTGGTTTTCAACTGAGGAAGAATTAAGTGTTTGGTCTGGACCTGATTTTAGGTATCCATTTGATTTAAGCTCTTTTAAGAGAGACTTAAAACTTGATTCACTAAAATCATTTTCATTAATTTCTACGGAAGGAAATTTGTTAGCATTTGGGCAATATTATCTCAGACTTGGGAGATGTCACCTAGGTAGGTTAGTTGTTAATCCTAACTTACGTGGACAAGGTATTTCTTCTCACTTAATACAGAAATTGAGTGTTTTGGGTAAGTCAGATTTAAACACTGATTCATGCTCACTATTTGTATTAGGACACAATAAAAGTGCAATTCAAGCTTATACAAAGCTTGGCTTTTCTATGACTATTTATCCAGATGAACTTCCACTGGATAATTGTTTCTACATGGTGAAAGTATAAATGTTTCTTACAAACGGCTAACAGAAACTATCAATAAAAGTTCATCTGTAGGTTTAACGTTAATTGATGGAAGGTCAACGGCAGCAATGAGCTTCAAGCGGACGTTAGGGTTAATGAGTTGCTAACGTCTCCAATGCGCACAAAGTGACCATAAAAAAAAGGACGATAATTTCGACCTTTTTAGTAATTCCAGTATGAATCTTTATTCACTCAGTATGATACTTGGTATGAGACTTTATTACTCTCCCACAATTATAGAGTCAGCCAAAATACTAATTGCAACAGGTATGATAAAATCTAAAGTTGCCAAACAACTCGGAATAGGTGAAGCCACACTCTACCGTAAGTTAAAAAGTGCCTAAATAAGCCCTTAACCTCCCTTTTTCACTGAAATTATTTTAGTAGGATGC
>JBLIBL010000274.1:0-3123 GCA_047633355.1 Polaribacter sp. | reverse complement strand
TTTAGTAATACTACTCAGTTAGTTGATATGTCGTTATCTCTTGCAATAGAAATTCTCAAAACAGGCATAGTGAGTAAAATGACAGACCTAGTGAGCTTCTTTTTCAAAGCTCATTTGTTCAAGTTTATGGGAAGTGGTTTTCTGAATAAAATGATTCTTGCAAAATCATTCTCACGATAGGAAGAATAATGTCTAGCGAAATTAATATTCCAGTGTCTAAGCTAAAAAGAAGCGCATTGACTGGCATAACAGCGGCAAGAGTTGGAGTTAAACACGTAGGATACAAAGCTCGCTCACTGTTAACAAAGCCTGAAAATAAACAAGCTTCAAAACTCCGTCATGAAGAACAAATAGGTGACTTAATTTTTTCGGTATTAACTCAACTTCGCGGAACCGCATTAAAAGTTTCTCAGATTTTGAGTATGGAGGCCGATGTTCTCCCTATTTCTATTAGAGAAAAATTAAAGGAAGCCTGTTACCAGGTTCCTCCAATCAATCGCGCATTGGTGAGAAAACAGTTAGTCCAGGAATTGGACAATTCGCCTACTGATCTATTTGCTGAATTTAATAGTCATGCATTTGCAGCCGCGAGTATCGGGCAGGTGCATCGCGCTATTACTTTTGATGGCAATGAAGTCGCAGTAAAAATTCAATATCCAGGAATTGCCTCAACTATTGAAAGCGACCTTCAAATAATTGAAACGCTTTTTTCAGCCCTTTCAAAAACCAGTGGTCTATTGCCTAACAAAAATGTTTTATCAATCATGATGACTGAAATGCAAGACCGCTTGCGGGAAGAAGTAGATTACCACGTAGAAGCAGACAATATTAAATGGTTTAAAGATAAAGTTAAAATTACTGGGATTACTATTCCATGTGTAGTGGATGAATTATCAAGCAAAAGAGTGTTAACAATGGAAATGCTCGAAGGTCAACATTTGACAGAATGGCTTGCCACTAAACCAGCTCAACAGGAAAGAAATCAAGTGGGACAGCAATTGTTCGATTACTTTTGGTATTGTGTATTTGATCTTAAGCGAATCAATGCAGATCTTCATCCCGGAAATTTTCTGGTTCTCAAAGATGGCAGTTTAGGCGCACTCGATTTTGGTTGTGTAAGATCTCTCAGTGAAGATTTCATTTCAAAATTCGTCACTCTAATGCCTGCACTAGTCGATACACTTCATCATAAACGAAATACTGATCAACTTCTCAAAGTTTATCAGTCGTTAAAAGTGATATCAAAAGAAGTCACCAAAGAACAGTTTAAAAACGATTTATTGCCTTCTATTGAACCTTTTGGGAGTTGGCTTTGCGAGGCTTACGTTGGAAACGAATTTAACTTTAGGTCAAAACAATCTTGTCCCGGAAAACCAACGGAAGATAGTCGCAAGTTAGTGAAGTTTTTGAATGGTTTTTATCAAGAGCAGTTATGTTTTGACCGAGCTCACTTAGGGCTAATGAATATTCTCACGCAAATTGGCGCTGTCGTAAAAACAGACTGGAAAAGATTTTATCAAAAGGAAATTATCTAATGGCACAGACTCTATTAATTCTTGGCTCTCTCATTTTCGGACTATTAGGAATAATGCATTTAGTAATCACATTTTTCTCAAATAAATTTGACCCACGCGACATCGAATTAAAATTAGCCATGCAGAATACCTCTCCGGTAATATCTAATGAGACGTCAATGTGGCGTTCATTGGTTGGCTTTCACGCTAGCCACAGTGCTGGCGCAATACTCGTTGCGTTGTTCTTTATTCCTCTTTCTATTTTTCATAATGAAATCCTTCAAAACTCAATATGGTTTTCGTTATTACCAACCGCTATAGGACTTTTTTATCTAATCTTAGCAACAAAATATTGGTTCAAAAGACCAATAGTTGGAATTTCAATCGCAACACTTTGTTTCTTAGGCTCTTCGATACTTTACAATTTTTGAGAAGGCTGAAAATAAAAATAATAAAAATAATTAAAACAGTTCAAACAACGAAATCCTTACCACTTGGAAAAAAAGAAATTGAAGAATTTCCTAGGTTTGGATTGTCACAATATGCAAAACGATATAGAGAGAATTTTGGAACGATTGATCTCGATATTTCCGGTGAGGTAAAACAATCATTCAAAATAACCTACGAGGAATTAGAGCAACTAAATAGAAGTGAAATGACAAGTGATTTTCATTGTGTAACAACTTGGACAAAATGCAATCTTCACTGGAGTGGTTATCGTTTTGTTGATTTTTTCGAGCAATTAATAAAACCACATATTGCACTTAATCATTCAATTCATTGGGTGATTTTTAAAAGTTTGGATGGCTATCGGTCGCGAATATTACTCAGTGATATTTTGAATTCAGATAGTCTACTCGCTGATGAATTAAATGGCGAGGCTCTATGTTCAAAGCATGGCGCCCCGATAAGGTTAGTTGCTCCTGCGCACTATGGCTATAAAAATCCAAAGCATCTTAAAGCCATTGAATTTCACACAAAAGACTATTGTTTTAAACCACCATTACTTTCTTTTATGGAGCATCCCAGAGGGCGTGTAGAATTTGAGGAACGTGGTCAGTTTCTTCCTGGGTGGTTTTTGAGGTTGATTTATCAACCGTTGATTAAATCGACCATTAAGAAATTTGAGTTCGGCATGTTAGCAAAAAATAAATAATCCCGTAGCTCGGGTAGACGATTACCTCGACTTGTGCGTTGATTTAGTCGTTGTTCATCGGCGACATATGTTTTAAAGTGATAATTCCTTAATGAGTAACCATTTAGTCATTGTTTATTGGTTAAGTCTTCTCTTAACCTAATATGGAGCTTTTCGAATGACCTTAACAACAACCTTCCAAGTGAACAGACAAGACTTTTCTAAGACGAATTTTCAATATAACGAAATAACTGAAGTATCCTCATTGCAAGAGGGGCAAGTTCTAATGAAAGTCGATCAATTTTCTTTTACCGCCAACAACATAACCTATGCGGCTATGGGTGAAGCGTTAAAGTATTGGGATTTTTTTCCAACTGCCGAAGGTAAAGGAGTGATTCCCGTATGGGGCTTTGCAGACGTTATCGCTTCACGTAAAGATGATATTGCAGTTGGAGAACGATTCTACGGTTACTA
>JBLIBL010000273.1:0-3151 GCA_047633355.1 Polaribacter sp. | reverse complement strand
AATAATTAGCTAAACACTTATCCAAAATCATAACAACTTATTATATATAAAATAAGATAATAGTGATAAAAATCAAAAATTTATACCCTTGTTAACTTTAAATGTAGGCTATATGTAGTAAAATAAATGTATTTTAATCGAATAATCAGTATTTCTAGTACGAGCTATGAAAGAACACTTTTAATATGATCACAACACTTCTAAAGCAAAGACCCACAGCTTACCGCCTAAGAACGCGCGACTTTTCGACGCTAAAATTTTCTCATAAATATAAGACAATCTTAAAGTTAATCTAAAGTAGCAAACATGATTTTAATACGAGTGAGTTAGATATCAAAATTTAATAATTCTGGGGCTGTTTTGGGCAGATTTCGGACGTAGCCTTTTCAGGTAAATTTATATTGTTTAAGGGACTTTCGGTAACACAGTCCAACGACTGTTCTGTCCAAGAAAGCAGCCATAGCTTTTTGTTACGTTTGACAGTGGTTACACCATGGAATAGCAAGTTTTTAATTTCAAAACCTAATACTTGGCAACGGCGTTTCTGCCTTCGGCTCTAATTTAGGGTACTGTTGTACTATTTTAAAATAGTTATACGGCGCTTTATATTTAAGCAATGCCATTCTGCTTAAGTGAAATTCGTCAATTTCAGGGTTAAACTCCATTAAAGCAACCACTGCATCGTAAATATAGAATGGATTGGTACGAGAAAATTGTGGATTCTCTTTTAATACAGCATGGAGAGGATCTTCACCTGAATTACTTAATTGATATGGGAAGTTTTCTTCCCTCATATATTTGAGTAACGCTAAATCTCGGCTTTTTGCTGCGTAATATACAAGAGTTTTACCGTACTCGTCTATTGACGTCAGGTTAGCGCCACTTTCATACAATGGCTCGATATTCCTAAGTTTTATGAAGCCGAATATCCTATAGGCTGAATAGCTTGGCTCTTTAGTCATTAAGCCGCTATACTTTAATTCGTCAAAATAACTTGAATCAAACCCTAATAGTTGAATGACGACATAACTATTCTCTTTGTCAGATAACCCAAGCGAAAGTACCTCATCTATTATTTCAAAAATGGTGCTTTGACCAACCTTCCCATATATTTCATCAAGTCCTGATACGTATGAGAAATTGTGTATTTTTAATGTTTGTTCTAAATATTTATCAACAAGAATCGGATCGATTGCGGCTAGACGTTCTTTGATTGATTGAGGACTTTTAATTTGTTTAATATTGGCTTCTAAAACACTATAGATGGATGAAGGATTCCAAATGCCATTTAAATCAGCGACTACGTTTTTACATTTTAGCCTGAAGTCGTCTGCATCATCTTTATTTAAAACGTTAGCCAAATAATCTTCCCGGCTTTTACGCAACTGGCTTAGCAACCGACTGTTATTGTTAACATTAAGAATATTACGTTGCTCAATAAGTCTCAAGTTTATCCCATATAGTTGTTGCAATAAGTCTATATCTTCATTAGAAAACCTGAAGAACTGTCGAGGAAACCTACCTTCTACCCCACCGTCTAATGGCTCAGTTAAATTGGCTCGCCCACCATTATTCCAAATTAATGAAACCAATCTAGCAGCGTTTTGTTGTGCTTTGCCTTCTGAAGCGCTCATCAAACTTGTCAATGCCCAGTCCATTGTGGAGCCTAAATAGGCGTCTTCAGTTATATTCACCCCGATGTCGAGAAGATATTCGACAATTTCTACACGATTTGCCTTCGCCGCATAGTCAATCAGCGATATCGCGTCGAGTTTGCTATAACCCACTATTGCTGAAGGGTCTTCGACTTTAGATAACAATAAAAGAATATCATCGTCACCATAAGTTTTGTCATTTATAAAATATGCAACGTCGTCAACCGAAGGCTTGTGTGAATTTAGAAGGCTAGTTTTTTGTGACGACGAGAGCGCATTAAAGTTTTCTAGCGCCTGTTGAGGCACTCTTTTAGAAATACTGAATGGACTACCTTTTTTAAAGACGTCGGGGAGAAGCGATTTTGCTTGTTGCATTAATGAATTGTTGTCTTTCGCTAATGTTGAGTTATTTCTTAATTGTTCAACACGGAAGGAAACAGCGAAGTTAGAGTTTTGAATGTATTCAACGGCTGTCGTTATCTCGTCAACTGAATATCCATCAACTAAAAAGCTTGCCCAGTCTGGTTTTTCATTCTTTAACCAATCGCTCTCTGACTTTCTAAAATCATCCTCAAAATTAGAACATTCTCTATAAAGCTTTGCGGTCTCAGGTATCTCAATATCTGACTCATCTTTAAAAGTCGTTTCGTTTAAATGCACCTGTTTATTTGTTTCACCAGAAATAGGTGATAATGTAGATTGGTCTGTAGTATTAAGAGTGATAAAACCGACAAAACCAACACATAATAATAAACCTATAATGAAAATCCTTTTATACTTGCTCATACTTCCTGACCCAGTTTCAATTTGTGAATCCTATCGTAACAATCTAGGCTATGCAACCAACACAGTTCTTGATAGCAATGACCGCTTTAAAAACTCTGAGCAGTCTTTCACTGTGGCTCACCTTAGTGTGCGTTTAAAACCCAAATTCCTCGCATAATTTTGAAAGGTGTATGCCCGTTAATGCCGTATTTAAGACCGCGTTGATCAGCCGAAAAATGGTAGTAAACCGCAGTTCGTAAAACCGTAGTCTTAGTAAGTATCGCTCCAGGAGGATGTTAATTATTCAACCTTAATATTCGTAGATTTCAAAAACTAGCGAAGTTCGGGCTTTTTTACTCTTGCGACAAAAGCGAAAAACCTGACGTTACTTCCGATACTAGATTTCATATCTATTAAGGTACCGAAGGGAAAAATTCTATATGGTTTAATTGTTTTTACTGAAGCGAAAGAAATGTGCCTATAAAAAAACCATAACCACAGTATTTCAGGCCATTTTGAACAAGTTTGAATATAGGCTTACTAAGTGATTTAACTGTCCAAAGCCATAATAGTAACCCAGCTAAGAGCGTGACAATAAGAAAAATTGCAGGGTCTGCGATTATCGCGTCAGTGCGAGATGTTCGATCACTTCTCGAGTCATAACCACGGTGCGGGAGTAACATAATAAAGGTGGCTGCAGGAGTCGCTGGAATAAGCAGCAAATATTTAAA
>JBLIBL010000272.1:0-3158 GCA_047633355.1 Polaribacter sp. | reverse complement strand
TTGTAATTTTTTATCCGTTGCACATCATCAAACAGTTTGGCATTTTCTAACGCTATGGAAACTTGTGCAGTGAATGCTTTTAAACGGGATTCATCTTCATGATTAAAGGTGCCATTGCGCTTGTTCAATACTTGCGTCACGCCAATTGTTTCACCTCTTTTATTCACGACAGGCACACATAAGATGGAGCGAGTAAAATATCCTGTTTGTTTGTCGAAGGCCGGATTGAAACGCATATCTGCATAGGCATAAGGAATATTGACGGTTTTTTTACTGGTAAACACTGCCCCTGCAATACCGGCATGATTGGGTAATCGGATTTCCCCTAACGAATCTCCCATTGCAACCTTTGAAAATAACTCGTTCGATTTGGAATCATTCAAGAATAATGTCGCCCTGTCTGCATCTAGCATGCGGGTCGATTCGAGCATTACTTTTTGTAAAACACTGCCAAGATCAATTTCAGAGGTAATATCCGAAACCACATCCATAAATTCCATCTCTTTCGCCCGCGTAACTTCCATTCGCTCTATATTTTGGGTGGCTTGCAAAGTCACTGCACATTGGGCGGTCAAAGATTCTAAGATATGCAAATCTATCTCATCAAATTCCCCAACTTGTTTATTCAATGTTTGAACTACACCGATTATTTCACCTCTTGGTGTACGAATAGGCACGCATAATATCTTTTCCGTTTTGAAACCCGTTTCTTGATCTACCGTTTTGTTAAAACGTGCATCTTCATAGGCATTATTTATAATGGCACCTTCACCTGAATTAAATACAAAACCTACAACACCTTCATCGGCCATTACTCGAATTTCACGAAATTGCTCTCCCAAAGCAACCCTTGAATATAATTCTTTAGTTTGTGCATCATACAAGAATAGACTACCGCGTTCTGAAGTGGTTTGTTCTGTAGCAGCCTTGGTGATTTCATGGAGTACAGCATCCAACGTGCCATGGGCCGCTACTTGTCGAGACACGTTCATCAACATTTCTAGGTGTTGAATTTTTGATTTTTCAGATGTTGGTGTCAAAATTTCCACTGTCATTTCTTTAGCTGTCATAAATAAGCCCTCTATTTTATCCGAACCATCTGATCCCGCATGGCAGAAATGGTATCTCTAAGCTGTAACAATTCAGCTTCATGTGCGGAGTTCGCTATTTGCTTATCGCTTTTAGCCTTAAATTCCATCGCTTCCATTTCTTTCCTCAAAATAGAGGTCGTTTCCTTGAGCTGTCTAGTCTCTTCACTTGCTTCAACGATAGCAACTTGTATTTTTGCTCTTTGGATAGCATTAACCTCATCAAGTTGGTCGCGCATGGCTCCAACCATACGTTTTAGTGTCGACATTTCACCTTGGTTATCGGATTTAACCAATTGAATAGTCTGAGACGTCTTGTGAGTTTCACTTTCTAAGGTTTCCCTCAAAGCAGCTATTATTTTTTTTAATTCTCGAACTTCACCATGAAGATTAGCGATTTCTTCTTGCGTTTGCATCTAGCACCCATATATGGTCGTTAAAACCGTGTATTATCCATCATAAAAGCAAATAGTGTATTTTTAGCTTCTTATTAACCCCAGAGTTTTATCAAAGGCTATGCTTGATTAATATTTCAAATATTTCAAAGTGTAATTTCTTGATTTTGAATACTAATGAACACATTGAAATCTATTTGAAATTCATCAATTTTATTTTGCCAGCGAGCAAGATCTTCATCTGTTCTGCCAGGGTCATGGCTATAAATCGCATTTTAATTCGGTAACTAAAAACGTTTACTTATATCATTTAAAGCTAAAATAAAGTCTTGAGCATTAAAGCTATTCTCATTATCAACAAGACTAAATAATTTATTTATTTCTGTATCAAATGTTGGTCTTTTATCAAGGGCATTAATCAATAAATCAATTGCCATTACGGTTTGTTCGGCAGATATATAGTCTGAAAACTCTCCTTTTTTACCCATCTTTAATATTTGATACAACACCTGTTGGGTCGTTTTTTTTCTTTGGGCTACAGACTGCTCTTCAATATATACCTGTAAAGTATTAATGTCTTCTGAAAAGACATCTAACACTTTAACCAGTTGATTTTTATCATTTAATGAATCAACTATTGCTTTAATGTTTTTATGAAACTTATCATTAAAACTCGTTGTAGCAGCAATAGCTAATAGCATTTTAAAGTTGCCATCATTTAACCTAATAGTCCCAGGTTTAAATCCTTGGCCTTTCTCTTTAGTCCATTTTAAATCTGACATTTCATGGTGGCAGGAATGGCAATCAAACAACGCTATTTCAGGGAATAGTGTATTTTGTTCAACGATCTTGTTTTTGATGAGTTTTATTGTCTCTAAACTAGCGCCTAATTGTCCATAAACCCAGGTAATATAGCTGTCTCCGGACCATTTATATTTTTTATAGTCATCATCCACTTTAAAATGTAGAGGTTGTAAGAGTCCAAATGTATCTAATTCAAATGCCAATCTAGGGTGACCAGCTCCCATAATATCGTGCGACGCGAATTTGTCTTTATTACCTAAATGGCATGATAAACATAGGCGACTTCTTTTTACTGGGTTATCTGAAGGGTACAACCCCTTGTTTATATTAACAAGTCGTTCTACTTTTCTATTGGTATGGCTTTTTATATAATGCTCTGCCCCACCGTGACAACTTTCACAACCAATACCATCATCTATTTGAAATCTTTCGCCCCTCATGTTACTAGCCACATTGTCACTGTGGCAATCAAGACAGATCTTTGCCGTTTGGGCACTTTTCAAGCCTAATTTGTTAGCTATTTTTTTTGATTCTTCGGTTAATAATGTTTTATAAGCTTGAGCATGAGCATCTTTTCTACTCCATGTTATATATTCATTTTGTAGCACTCTGCTACTAGAGCGAGGAATAATAGATCCATGGCAAGTGCTTGATGCACAACTCGCCACCCCTAAATGAATATTTTCATCATTTTGTGGTAGCTCTTCTGCATTAACAAAAAAATGAATAACGAAATTAAATAATATTATTAATGTTAATTTTTTCATCAGCTTATTACTCATTGATTGAAGTCTTAGCGTTTATTTTTTCCGATGTATGACCGGCGTTAGCTTTATTAACTTTAGTAGGCAAAACCAGCATTGGCGTTGAA
>JBLIBL010000271.1:0-3171 GCA_047633355.1 Polaribacter sp. | reverse complement strand
TACGTAAGTCTGCTTTATGAGGTCCAACGCTTAAAAACCCATTCTTTTGGTCTCGTTGTCTATTCTTTAATACAGCTTCCGTTAAACTGTAACCTTTTTCCCATCCCCTATAATACGAAATTTCGAAGGAAAACTCAGGTAAAAAATCTTTTAAATTTAAATTAATAAGGTGTATTAAATGAGCATTAAGTAGTTTTTCTCTTTTTAGGCTAATTAACTCGCCCTTCTCACAAAGTATATCGTTCCAATAGCCTAAACTCTGCTCTGGTTGATAACTTTTATACAAAGCATTTAAATGCTTTAGAGACCTGCTATAAATCTGAAAATCTAAATTAAAAGATTGTTCCACGTGAAACAACAACCAATCAAGATATCGCCTACGTAATTTTGGTGCACCAAGTAATAAATCCGAGCTTTGAGGCGTGAAAATTTGAATAGGTAAATAACTGGCTAAGTCAGTTGCGCGACTGCTCTTATACCCATTTATATTTACGATACAACTGTCATTAGATAGCCTACTTATTCCAAATTTTTGTTGAATACCGGCCTCAATAATTGCCGTACAAAAAACAGTAAAACCGGGTTTGTCATGACTAATTACACTTTTATGTTTATGAGTGCGAAAAGAACGCGCAAAACCTAGATAATGAAGGGCCTCAAGAATCGAAGACTTGCCACTACCATTTGCCCCTAAAAAAACATTTAAGCCTTCATGTGCGGTAAGTGACAAATCATTGATATTTCTGAAATGACTAATCTGGACTTTGTCCAGCTTCATGGGGAACCAAACTTATTATAAAGACCGATTACAATCTCATTGGCATAATAACGTATAACGCAGAGTCGTCCTTAGAGTCTTCTATAAGTGCACTGCTATTCGAGTCAGCCAAAGTAATTCGGACGTCTTCACAGCTTAATCCATTCATAACATCAATTAGGTAAGCAACATTAAAACCAATTTCTAAACTATCACCCTGATAATCAACATCTACGATTTCTTCAGCCTCTTCCTGCTCTGGATTGTTAGCTGTAATTTTTAGCTCTCCATTAGAAAGATTTAAACGTACGCCTCTGAACTTTTCATTTGATAGAATTGAAGCTCTAGAAAACGCATGTTTAAGAACATCCTTACTAGACTCAATTTTTTTATCGCCATCTTTTGGTAACACGCGTCTATAATCAGGGAAACGTCCATCAACTAGTTTACTGGTAAATATGAAATCAGTTGAGAAAATTCTAATGTGGTTTGAACCAACTTGGACCTTAACTAACTTATCATTATCTTCAATTAAACGGATTATCTCCAGTACACCTTTACGGGGAATGATCACTTGGCGGTTAGTTAACGGGGCATTAGTATAATTTAAACGACATAAAGCTAGTCTATGCCCATCTGTAGCAACGGTACGAATAAGATTGTCTTCGGTCTCGAGAGACATTCCATTTAAATAATAACGGACATCTTGCTGAGCCATACAAAAATGCGTGCTATCAATGAGTCGTTTTAAATCTGATTGAGGAATTTCGAACTCTAAGTCGCCTTGCCAATCTTCGAGGTTTGGGTAGTCGTCAGCAGACAACGTAGATAAGCTATATTTACTACGTCCAGACTTAAGCAATGCTTTGTTAGACTCAACACTGAAATCTATTCTACTTCCTTCATTAAGCCCTCTACAAATATCTAATAGTTTTTTAGCTGGAACAGTAATCTCACCTTCAACGAAATCACCACTTAAGGTGACATTAGATATTAACTCCACCTCTAAATCCGTACCCGTTAACCAGAGTGAGTTATCACTAACCTTTATTAAAACATTAGATAATATAGGCAATGTGTGACGCCGCTCAACTGCACCAGAAACTAATTGAAGAGGCTGTAAGAAGTTTTCCCTACTAATGCTAAATTTCATCTTTTTACTCGTGAATTTTTATGAAGAAAGTGTACGTATTAAATTTTGATAGTCTTCTTTTATATCATGACTTTCTTCCCTTAGCTGCAATATTTTTCTACAAGCATGCAAAACGGTGGTGTGATCACGACCACCAAAAGCATCACCAATCTCTGGTAAACTATGGTTAGTTAATTCTTTAGACAATGCCATCGCCATTTGCCTAGGTCTGGCAACGCTTCGGCTGCGTCGTTTTGACAAAATATCTGCCATCTTGATCTTGTAATATTCTGCGACTGTCTTTTGAATATTATCAATAGTGACTAATTTCTCTTGAAGTGCCAGTAAATCTCGAAGCGCTTCTCGAACGAAGTCTATAGTGATAGGACGGCCCGTGAAATTCGCATTAGCAATAACCCGGTTTAACGCACCTTCGAGTTCACGCACATTTGAACGTAAGCGTTTAGCAATAAAAAAAGCAACTTCATCAGGTAAAAATATTTTGTTTTCAACAGCCTTGCGCATCAAAATAGCTACACGAGTTTCTAGCTCAGGTGGTTCTATAGCGATAGTTAGACCCCATCCAAAGCGGGATTTAAGTCGGTCTTCAACACCCACAATCTCTTTTGGATAACGATCAGAAGTGAGAATTATCTGCTGATTACCTTCCAATAAGGCATTGAAGGTATGAAAAAATTCTTCTTGGGAGCGCTCTTTATTAGCGAAAAATTGAATATCATCAATAAGTAGAGCATCAACCGAACGATAATAACGTTTGAATTCTTCAATAGCGTTATTTTGTAATGCTTTAACCATATCTTGAACAAAGCGCTCTGAATGCATATATACAACAGTGGCGTTTTTCTTTTTATCCATAATGCCGTTGCCGACAGCATGTAACAAATGAGTTTTACCTAGTCCGGTACCACCATAAATAAACAGTGGGTTATACGCGCCGCCAGGGTTGTCAGCAACTTGTTGAGAGGCTGCCCTTGCTAACTGATTTGACTTACCTTCAACAAAATTGTCAAATTTATAGGTTAAGTTAATATTACTTTTATGCCCTGCTGCAATAGGTGCAGGCACATAGGAATTATTTATCGAAACGGAAGGTGTTGAAAGTGTTTGATTAGTTTGCGATTGCCTATGTTGCGATGCAGATGATGTAGCGTGACTGTTTGTTCCAAAATTTCTATTAGCATCAACGTTGACAACCTTAACTTCGAATCGTAGCTGAGGTGCTTTATCCCCACAGAATTCAGCCAACAAATTATTAATATTC
>JBLIBL010000270.1:0-3172 GCA_047633355.1 Polaribacter sp. | reverse complement strand
GACAATAAACTGGCTCCATTCCAATTTAATATAACAACAGAAATTTGTTTCATGATAAGGGTTTGATGCGCAAAAATGCAATTTTTTTATTAGCGAGGGTTGTTATAAATATCTTGTGCTCTAGTTCCCCAATGCGAGCCGCCTGTGTTGGGGCTTCCATAGGCGTCGCCTTCTGCTCTGCGGTATATTTCTGTTAGCCAATTAGGGTTTCTAGTTTCTCCAAGCATGTCGGAGTGAAGAAGAACATAATCGTCGGCAATCAAGGTAGGGTTGTAAAATACAAATCGTTTGTTGGCCACGTTACCAATTTTTTGATAAAACCATATTTCATATGGGTAGGCCGATGGCTCAGATTCTTTGGTAGCACTATTGGGTGGGCCATATTTTAAATAGACTATCCCTCGATCAGAATCATATCCTTTTCTAAAGTTACTGCCATAAGATTTGTTAACTCTATTAACCTCTGTTCGGTATTTCACCCAACTTTCACTAGGAGCTAAGCTGTTTCTTGCGTACCAAAAGTTGTAGAAAAATAATTGCATTTTAGTAATGTTGCTGTTTGCATCAGAAAAAGTATGTTCAATGACTTCTTTCTCATCGGCACCAGCAATTGGCCATAAGCAGTCAATATAATTTTTAAGTGTATCGTAGCTGTTTATGCTACCAATAAAACTTTCCTTGATTAAACGATTTGGATCACCAACCACTGTTAGCATCGCCTTAGGATTGTTTCTGAAAATTTTGGTACCAGTAGCTGCTATTATTTGTTGAGCCTGATTGATAATTTCTAACCTCAATTCATAATTCCCTGATGGCAGTGCAGCAATGTTTATTGAACCAATGATAGGCAGTACTTTACTTGTATTTATCCTTTTAGGCGCATTCATCCCAATCATTTGAGTGGATCTACCTTCAGGTTTTATGTAATATCGGATAACGATAGGTTTGGTTTCATTCTCTGATAACTGAGGAAAGTAGCATTCAGAATAAAATCGTAACACATCTTCATTTTCAGGATAATATTTTAATAGCTTAGGGATGATCTCAAATCCAGCCTTTTGTAAAACACTCTGAGAGCTATCCCTAGTCATTGATTGTATGAGTTCTAAATTCACCAGATGTATGGAATCTTTACTGATATCAGGGACCTGCAGTTGAATATTAGCGGTGTCTACTTGCATGAGATCCCCATTTAAATCACTTAAAGTCATTTCTAAATTGAGTAAACCAGTATCTATTTCAATGCGTTGTAAGTCGTAAAAGGTTTTTGTTTCGTGGTGTGCAAATGAAGGAGAACTAAGATCATATTTTGAAAACGTAATAATGGTGTTGTCTTTTTCAAAAGTTAATACAACACCGAGTTTTCCTTGCACATGAGTATTAGAAATGGGTGCCATTTTCATCGAATTCCCATTGACAGACAAATGTGTTTCTATGTAGGGTTTCCATGTATCAGGTTGATAGTATGTTTTATAGTCAAAAAGGGCATCAATTTGGCTGTAACAATATGTGCTATTGGCTAATAATAAAACGGCGTATAGTAGAATGTTTTTAAACATGGTGCAAAGTTACAAACTATTCAACGTATTGAAATAACCAAATTTCTTCAATTATTAACAAGTGCTAAAGAAATGGAGGTGTCCAAGTATATACTTAAATTAATCTGCAGGAAAAAAACCCATAAAATGATATGGTTTTCAGCAGTAACAACTCACGATAAACAGTTTTTAAAACATGTGAAAAATAGGAGAAAGGAAAATTTACTGAATTTGACAAGGGTTACAACGATTATAAAACCTTTAGTGAGTTTACACAAAATCATATTTTTTTTGTGACACGTCTAAAACCCAAAGCATCTAATGAACCTGTTTTTGAAAATGAAATACCATCCAACATCGACGATGGAGTCATCAAAGATGAATTCAAGTTGATGTTAAAAAAAAAGAGAAGTGTCTTAAAACAATTGAACTTCGCAAGATTGTATATTGGGACAAGGAAAATAACAGGTATTTTGAGTTCATAACCAATTTAAATGAAATGAATCCAAGTCATATTGCTTCTATCTATAAAAAGAGAAGACAAATAGAACTGCTGTTCAAGCAGTTTAAGCAAAACTTCCTACTTAAATTTTACATAGGATATAATGGAAATACAATTAAGATCCAGATTTGTGTGCCTCAATAATAAATCTGTTACTTACTATAATACAGAAGGTAATTAAGCGAAAAAGGTCATTTTAAAACCTAGCTTTTGTAGGTTTCACCTATTTAACGAGATACATCTCATGAGGTTTTTAGAAAATCCTGAAAAAGACTGGCTCAAAGAATTTAACCCTCAACTTCATTTGAAGTTTAATTCAACTTAATAAGAGGACTTACTTTTAATAACGGAATAATGAAATCAATCCTTTCAATTCTTAAAATGTAGCATTCTTATTTTTATAGGAGACTAGTGATTGAGAAACCAATAAAAATCCCTTAGGTTAGTTAAATGAATTTAAAAGGGGGCTTAATAATCTTAAATTTTATGTTTCTAGGAACTGTTTCTATTTTCGCCCAATCGGATGGCATAAGAACTGCTCAAGTTACTGCACGCCTTATTTTAAGTGAAGTTTATAACATCGAAATCACCGAAGGATTAGATATTAAATTCAATGTTTATAACAAAGAACAATTTGACAATGGTATTGAATGAAGCATTATCACTAACTCCAGCAGCAAATTTTAGTTGGCAAGCTAGCCCAGATACTAGCGGGAAAAGCTTCATTACCGTTTCTGTTGAAGGAAATAATGGGACACTAGCTGTGTCGGCTTTAAAAATAAAATAATCTTATTCAACCGGTTACATTGAATTAAGTTCTGATTATCAAGTTATTTATCAAAGTAATACTCGTGGGAATAATCAAGCTTAGATTATAAAGCTATGACGTCTTGGGATACTTCAAAAGATGCATGCAATCTTGAAATAAGGGATATCATTGCTGCAAATTAACAATGCAAAGTATACGTCAATTAATTTTACCCATCCTACGATTAAGTATTTCTTATGTTCTTGCGCAAGAGCTAAATCGAGAAGACTTACCTTCTAATGAATACATGAGTATTGAATTAAATACGGGTGCAGTGATTAATTATCATGCTACAGCTTATAATTACAACGAAGAATCAACAAT
>JBLIBL010000269.1:0-3232 GCA_047633355.1 Polaribacter sp. | reverse complement strand
TATAGGTACAACATTCGAAGAGCAAACTCGCGGTTATGATATTGACGAAAAAGAGGAATATGCAAATAAAGTTGCATTTTTAACAAGTAGAGAAGCATATGTTGTTAGTTTGCAAAACAATAAAATTTTAAAAGAAGCAAGTTTATCAGCTCAAGAAGAAAATGATTCACCTAACGAAGAAACTATAGGTGAAGTACAAGAAGAAGCGGTGAACAATGAAGAGAGTGAAAAATCAGAAGAAGATGTGAACAATGAAGAAAGTGATGAATCAGAAGAAGATGCTTTTGGAGATGTTGATGAGGTGAGTACTGAAAATATTGATGCCGACACCGCATGGGATGCTCGTCAACAAATAGCTAAAAATGCATTGTCAAATGCGCAAGCTGAAGAAAACTCTGTATCTCAACACCAGCAAGGTATTAAAAATGAAAGAGACGCTGACAGAAGAGAATTCGTGCAAGGGCTACAAGTTATTGCGCAAGGGTTGGGTGATGTGGCAGGAGAAATACAGCGTGCAGACCTTGAGCTTAAACAACAAGTGGCAGCAAATAATGCCCATTTCTCAGGTTTATCAAACCGTAGTAGTAACCTTAAAAACGCCCTTGATGATTGTATTGCTAAAAATAAAGGCAGTAACCCTTATGTTGATATTAACGCTATACGCTATAACTGCGGACAACAATTAACAAATGATTCAGGTGGCGGAGGTGAACAAGGAATCGGTTCATCAAGTTCAAAACCTAGAAAGGTTGCTGCGGTAAATAAGCCAGTAAGAACAAAAATAATACGTGCAACAAAAATGTATTACGCTGTATATTCAAATAAGAATGAGGGTGGTCTCGTTAGTACTTTTGAAGCTATCAATAAACAATACGGTCGCTATAAATATGCTAACGGTAATGGTGATAAGTTCTTTTTCGATTCATCAATGCCGGCCAAATTAGACGAAATTAACGAACAGCTGAAAGAAGGTACAATTAGAATAACAGTAAATAATATAGCCGTTGTGCTGGTTGATGATTGCGTAGTCGAAGCAGAGTATTATGAAATAGGTATGACGGCCGAAGATAGAAAGCTTTATAATTCTGGTTGGAAAACTGGCCTGCTTTCTTCATACCAGGACACAGCTGTATGTGACTAAATACGAAAAAAATTTAAAGAAAAATAAAATAATAAGGGGATAAAATGAAGTCAGTAATATTTGTTGTTATTTCATTACTTTTACTAACTGCTTGTGCGCCTAGTCGGCCGAAACCCGCTGATGAAGATCAGCGACCAAGCTTAATGGTAAGAGCTGACATCAGACCATTAAATCAATCTAAATATGATCTGCGTTTAGGTGTTTTAACCTTACGCGACCAACGCCTTTCGAATTTTTACGGAGAAAGTGATGATTTTTTCCGTGAAACTGTAACATCTGGATTATCTCAGTCTGCCTATTTAGCGCTTAAGCGTAGCCAACTATTTTCGTCTACTAAGAGAATTGTTGCTAACTTACCAGATAAGCTAACCAGAAAACATCTTAAAAAAATAGCCAAAGAAAATGGTGTCGATGTTTTATTTATAGGGGATATTGTTACCTTTAATTTATTAAGAAAAAGCATGATGGAAGCCGATGGTTTAGAAATGAAAATGGGAGGGCAGGCAGAAGCTGCAGTACTTTCTAGTGATTTCCAACTATCAATAGATTACCAACTAATTGCTCAACTTATTTATGCAAAAGATGGCAGTATACTTTGGGCAGAAAAAGTATCCCGCAAAAAAACAGTTTTTGCTGACGATGGAGCCATTGCTGTTGCAGCGCTCGGTAAAATTAATCAACAGGTGATAAGAGAAACTATGGTTGATATGTTTTCGCTAATGAATTCAACCGCATTGAGGATTAAGTAATGATAAAAATAACATTGTTAATAGTTTCTTTATTTAGCTTTGATCTTCAAGCAGGAGATGATTTTTTTGATGCATTTCAAAATGATATTAGCTATAAGGAAGCTTTCACTTTTAAAAATACGATAGAAAAAAGTGGTATCTCTTTTGGTGCTGAATTATTACCAAAATCTGAACATACCCGTCTTTTTGGTGCGGAATTTGATGATGAAGGAGTCGTTCTATTAGTAGCGATCACCAATGATACAAAGTACCGTCTTTTGGTTGCCGGAAGAGATGTGAAAGTAACGGACAATACTAATACCAATTTAGGCATTGAAGGTTTTAATGTTGTAATGAACTTAATTGATCCATCTGATGCTAATTCTTTAGGTAAATCACTTTTTAGTGGTTATTTGAATATATTAAGTCTTGGGATTATTTCATTAGTGAGTGGGGATACTGAAGATCAAGTTAGACAAACTTTTTTACGACAAAACTTAATAAAAAAATCTTTTCAACATTCTATTATTGAACCGGGCGACAGTCATATGGGCATTGTTGTTTTTAATCAAGAAAAATGGTTAACCATGAAAGATAAATTATTAACCGTTTCGATACAAAATTTAAAACGTTTAGCATATCTTGATTTAAAACTACCTTTGAAAGATCTTAAAGAAGAAAAAAGTTGGTATGATTTTTAGATAGAAATTAGAAATGATTTTGACAAAGCAAATTTAGCTCGTCTTTAAATTTGCTTTGTTGTTAAAGCTATAAAAGAAACCTAGCTAACTTTAGTTAAGACAAGAAGATAACTTGGATATTGCATTATTTGAGCCTTTAAGGGATAAGAGTATGACCTTAGAGTGATTATAGTTTATAACTAACTGACTTTCATGGCGCAAAGCCTTCATCACTTCTTTTGATGGAATTCCATAACTTCCATATGATTTTCCTCCTTGAATACATTGAAAGTTAATATCATGGCTTTTGTCCTCAAATTGAAAGTTTAAAGAAACAATTTTCTCATTTGGGAATGGGCACGCCACTTTCAGCTTGCTTGATGATGGCCAGCATTTGACTATCAGAATAACGTGATTTGTTCATGTAGATCTCCTTCGTAAAGTTTACGAGAAAATTCTACTTTTGACCTCCGTTATTAATCGGGGGGACTAGCGGTTGTCGTTATGGACGGCAAAGCGCCTTAAACAGCATCCTACAGGCTTGTATTACTTCCCAAGGTACAAAACTCTGAGCGATGTAATTCAAACAGCGCATCTGCCGCAATTAACCAATGGATTAAGACAGTCGGAGGCTCTAATGATGTTATACATGCATTGCGGCATAGCTTTAGAGATAGGCTGAG
>JBLIBL010000268.1:0-3300 GCA_047633355.1 Polaribacter sp. | reverse complement strand
CTTTTGAATATTAGGTTTAAAATAAGCCTTTAAATATTCCAAAGTATCCACATTAATTTTTTGCGTATTTTCTCTAAAAGTTGTTGATTTTAGTTTAGTTTTAATATTATTAGGCAGGTTAAACTTAATACCTAACCTGTGTTTTATAAAAAAAAGTTTATGAATGAAAGAGTTTCGTGGCACAACAGTAGGGTTATGCTTTTCTGATAAATTTGGAGAAAATTTAGAATTCACTTTCAGAAAAGAAAAAATATCTTCCATAAACTTACTCGAATCATTTTTTAAATCCTCAAAAAAACAAATATATACATTCGAAAAATTTTGTAAATAGGCATTAACTGGGTCAAAATAGTTACCCGTTCCCTTATAATACCAAAATGAGTTATACCCTATATCTTTTCTACTTTCTTCCAATTTTAAAGCTTTTTCAAAAGAGACTATTTGTCCTCTACTTTGATACTTATAATTAGAAAATGCACGTAACGATGGATTTCTTAAAACAATTATTATAGGAATATCTCCTAATTCAGATTTCACTTTTGGAATGACCTCCTCATAGTGATACAAATAATGAACCGTAGCTTCGCCAATCAACTTCTCATTATTTACATTTTCAAACAGTTTATAATATTCAACTGAAGTTAGTCGAGCCTTATTCATAATCGAATCGAGCATCGGATCTTTTGGGTTAATCCTCCGAACAGTATCGGAGATAAAATAAAAAGGTTCTTTTTCATACGGCATAAATATTTCAGGATGTTCTCCTAAATATTTCGCAATAGAGGTAGTACCTGCTTTAGGTGCTCCAATAATCAAAAAATTTGGTTTACTCATGCTGTATAAACTTTGGTTGATAAAAAGTGATAATTCCTAAAGTACGATAAACATATATTGCTGCAGATATATTAAGTAACAATGAACCTAACAATCCAACCAAGGCAGCTCCAAAAATACCATAATGTGGTACTATCAAAATATAACCCATCACAACTAAAGAAGCTGATACAAGAATTATGTTTCTAAGAATTTTTTGATGACCACTCATATTAAGAAATACTCCAACAGAACCAGTCATAGCATTAATCATTTGTGCAAAAATCAGAATTACTAAAGCAAAATTTCCGCTAGTAAACTCTTGACCAAATAAGCCTAACGCGAGATTAGAGGTGAAAATTAATACGACAGAGATCATTAAACTAACAAAAAAAATTATTTTCGAAGATTGATTAATCACTTTTTGAAGCTCCTCTCGTTTACCAGCCCAGTAAAGCTCCGCAAACTTAGGAGCAGCAATAGTATTAACAACAACCAAAACCAAGCTTACCAACTGCGCTAGGCGCAAGCACACATTAAATATCCCAACCTGATCTGTGGTACTGTACATCTCTAGAAAAAATACACCGCCGTTAGCCATTACAAAAGAAGCCACAGCTATTGTCATCATAGGCATCGAAGTCTTAACAAGCTCTTTCTTTGAAAAATCTGCCTTAATACCTTTTGCGTTATGATTCTTAAAATACTTTCCAATATAAACCATGGACAGGAAAAAGCTAACTATAATTCCTACCACCATAGCATAAACCGCATCCAATATCCCATAAGAGAGCACCGAAAGCACCATAATAATTACAACTATTAACGGCGTATTTATACTTCGCAAATATTCACTTACTTTCAGTAGTTTTAAACCTCGAATAAACTCAACATTAATAAGGTTTAAAGTAAAAAATGGAAGTGCTACTGAACCAACTTTTAAAGCAGGAATATAAGTTGGATTCTCTAAAATATCGAGAGCAATTTTATCTGCCATAAAAAATAGTCCGAGTCCAATAAAAATCGAAAAAGGGAGAGCCAATTGCAAAATATAATTATACAACTTTTTCATATTAGCGAAGCCATTCTCTGTTTTATTAAACTGCCCAACATACCTTAAAACTGATATATTCAGACCAAGCCCTCCAAGTATCGCTAAACTATTCAATATGCTGGTAGTAAGACTATATATACCCGTTCCTTCTGCACCATACTTACGAGACACTAATAATACTACTACATATCCAATGAGCATGCCCGTAATCTTTATTACAAATGTCAATGCACTACCTGAAAGTAACTCTTTCAAGTTAGCGTCTTTTTTGAGCTTTTGTTGTAACTTTTTAATCAAAATAATTTTATTTTACCAAAAACCAATTATTCAACAATTCTTCTCTGTTATACAGCATGTTTTCTTTGGTCCCCCAATCTAAAACACGAAAACCAGCATGCTCGCAAATGGCTTGTCCAGCCGCGGTATCCCATTCCATGGTCGGAGCAAAGCGGGGATAACAATCTGCCTGGCCTTCGGCTACCATACAGAGCTTTAATGAACTGCCTTTAGATATTAAATTCACATTAGTATGTTCTTGCTTCATTGCTGCAACATAGTCTTCGGTCTCTGCAGACATATGTGAACGACTAGCTACCACAGTGAAAGTTTTGTCATCGCGACTCAAAGGTAGCTTACTAGCCTCAGCTATTAAATTTTCAATATCAAAATTATCCAAAACGACCATTCCTTTAAAGGCGCCTAATTCTTTGCTTGAAAAATAAAGTTCTCCAGTAGCCGGCACAAAAATAACGCCAATAACAGGCCTTTGGTCTTCAATTAGGGCAATATTTACGGTAAACTCCCCATTGCGCTTAATGAATTCTTTAGTGCCATCAATAGGGTCCACTATCCAAAGCTGCTTCCAATCTTTTCGCACTTCATAAGGAATGGCTTTACCTTCCTCTGATAATATAGGAATACCCGTTTTTTCTAAAAACGATACGATAACATTATGCGAAGCCAAATCAGCTCTGGTTAAAGGCGAGTCATCACCTTTAAGTGTTACATCAAAGTCACCAGACTCATAGATCTCTAGAATGGATTTTCCCGCTTCTAATGCCGCTTTTATAGCTGTATTTAAGTTTTCTTGCATCTTTTGTATTAAATAATCATTCCCGCTCCAATGGTTTCATTGGTTTGCTCATCAATAATAATTAAGCTTCCTGTTTTACGATTGCGCTTGTAAGAATCATAAAACAATGGCTTAGAGGTACGTATTGAAATTCGTGCAATATCATTCATCTCCACTTTTTCAATACCCTCGATACGATGTAAAGTATTGATGTCAACTTTATACTTCAACTCCGTAATCATACCCACACACTCATTTGTGGTGTGCTTTATTACAACCTTAGTTCTGGAATGCAAGGCTTTTTGACTCATCCAGGTCACTAACACATCAATATCCTGTCCTATCTCAGGTACATTATTTT
>JBLIBL010000267.1:0-3316 GCA_047633355.1 Polaribacter sp. | reverse complement strand
TTGCCTGTTACAGGTCCTTCCCAACCTTCTAGAGTATAATCTTCTAGTTGCAAATCTTTGGTTGCTTCGTAGGTTAAAAGGCTTCCAACTTCAGCTGCTAATTGCCTAAAACTGCGCGTGCTTCTATCGCCTTGACGCATTAAGCTTAATTTATGTTGTACTAAAGGATGCTTAATTTCAAATACGCTCATGATTTATTCCTTTCTTGCATTTAAATATTAATTACAATTATTATTTTGAAATGCTGTTAATTGTTCAGGGTAAGCATTTTTTAAAAATCCATCAAAATAAAACTTAGCTTTATCGGATTCTTTTATTTCGTCTTCACTAACGGTTTTATCAACCTTGGTATAGTGAAATATCTTAATTAAATCAGTCTTATCATTCCATACTTGTTGTATGTTGGTTACGTTTTTTAGACTATCATCTATAAAATAAATATTTTTATATTTGCGATTGGTTTTTTCTAAAAAATCCTCAAGAACTAATCCTTTATTTAGCCCAGAGGACATAATGAAACCATTTTTATAAGTCACTCTAGCGGTTCTATTTCCATCATTAAATTGGTAGTCATAACCACTGCCGGATTCCTTAAAATGTTCGCTAGATAAATCAATATTATGTTTTTTTAATTCTCGCTCAGTAGCGACCCTATACTTTGCCGTTCTAGCAGTCAGGATTAATAAATCGTATGTTTTTTGCTGATTAAAAATATCAATTGCATTCGATTGTGTTAAATGAGTTGAGCCAATTTCAAAAAGCGTTCCTAACGTTCTAAACATACAATGAAATTGCTGGGCTTTATCAATAATAAACGACTCACCTGTAGGGTCGAAAACTTCGCGACCTCTTTGCCAGTTATACCATTTCCCACTACCTACAAAATTGCTAGATTCTAATAAAGTATCGTCAATGTCAAAAATGACCAGTGTGCTTTCTTTGTTAGGATTGTCTTTTTTAATTTGAGCGTGTAAAGCCGACAAGTCAGTTATATTTTCGTAAACAATAGATTCTGCAATAGACGGTTTAATGAAAACGGACAGGGCTATTACAGTCGTGATTAAAGTTAAAATAAAGCTTGGTGTATACAATTTAATAGAAAAACGTTTTTTATTGTTTATGTTATGCATTGCGTTCATTTTTTATTTTAAATCTCCGGTTTTTGATAAGACTTTGATCATTACTCTGCTTTAAATAACTCATCTAAATAGTAAGCAATTCTGATTGATGCTTGTTTTAGTCTCAGTTTAATCACAGGCATATTTTCATAAAGATATTCGTATCCAATAGAATCATCTGTTGGGTATACCTTATCTCGAATCTTAATGCTCTCTTCAATCCATACCATTGGATTATTAGTGCTCCATTGTTTAATGTTCTTTGCAGATATCTCTTTATCCAACCAATTGCTCCATTCTGTAAAACTTAAATGGCGTCGTTCTATTAAGTCTGTGTCCCAAATTCTATGAAGATTCGTGTCTTTTCGATAAAATTTAAGTTTTATTTTATTACCGCCATGATCTAAACCGTTTCCCGCGTGAAGAGGCTGATGCAGATCACCGATTATATGGACAATAAATTTAACCGCCAAAGCTTTTTCTTTTTGTGATGATTTTTTACTTTTGATGATTTTAGAGAATTCAGCTAAAGCAGAAACGGCATCACCTTGCTCGGGCGCTCCAACTTCTTGATAAGTCTTTCCTTTTGGAACAGTCACGTAATGATAGGGGCTAGCAGTCTTCTGCCAGAATTTAGCAGGATCGGTTCGCATTTCATCGGCCCAGGTTGATGCTTCAGCTAGAGTTTCATAACCTAATATCGATTTTAGAGCTTTTTTTGTATGCTCGTTAACATGTCTTTCTGCTATTTCACCGGTTACTCGGTGCCCAGTTTGCCCTAAAGCTAAAATTCCACTGGAAAAAGTGATCAATAATATATAGATGCTGGTTTTCATTTTGTTTCCTAATTTAATTTAAACAGTTCCACTTTTATTTAAGTCTAAATAACAATATGACGGGTCATAATTTAGTCATATTGAGCCTTTAACCTTGCATAATCAGTTCTAATTAGATACTGATAAATATAATAGCATAAATGATACAGCTAACTAGTTGAATTTACTGGTGAAAATAAGTTTACTATTTAACTTGACTAAAAAGTCAAGATTCAATAGTGTATGAGCGGTATTTCTAAACACAAAGTAGTAACACAGTAGGTTAGCTCTTTAAGCAAGCCGAACTAAAGTTAATAGCCAATATAGGCTAAAACAGGGGAAAACAAATGAAGACCAAACTGAGTAAAATAGCAATTGCAGTCGCTTTGGCAGTAGGACTGTCAGGGATAGCGAACGCAAGCACTGTTACCTCTTCAATACGGGGTAATGTCGCCACAGAAGCCGGAACTAGCTTTCCTGCGGCATCAGTAACCATCACACACACACCATCGGGTACTGTATCGACAACAACAACAAATGATAATGGTGTGTTTTCTGCACGAAGTCTTCGGGTAGGTGGTCCTTACTCTATTTCAATTAGCGGCGACGGATTTCAGACAGTTAAAATCGATGACGTTTACTTGTCTCTAGATCAGACTTTTTCACTGCCAGTAGTAATAGAAACACAGGATTCAGGAAATGTAGTTACTATAACCGGTAGTCGTCAAGGATTGAGTGGATTTGCTAATGAAGGATTGAGCACCAGTCTAGGACTCCAAGCTCTTGGTGAATTAGCTTCGATTGACCGTGATATCACAGATGCGGCTAAGCTTAATCCATTCGCTTCAGTCAATCTCCAAAGTGGCGGAGCGAAAGAGTTAACGATTGCAGGGGCGAACAACCGCTTTAACTCACTGACGATAGACGGAGTTGCTTTGAACGATCGTTTTGGTCTAAATGCAAATGGTTACCCAACACAGCGCTCTCCTATTTCTTTTGATGCAATCGAATCGCTTTCAATTCAGACTGCCCCTTTTGATGTTGAATACAATGGTTTCACTGGCGGTACTATTAACGCTGTAACTAAATCAGGTACCAATGAAATTAAAGGCTCAGTGGGTTACTACTTCACAGATGATTCGTTGATTGGTGATAAAAGTGAAGACGACGAATTCGACTTCAATTTTGAAGAAAAAACCATTGCTGCCACTGTCGGTGGTCCAATCATTAAAGATAAGCTGTTTTTCTTCCTCTCTTACGATAAATATGAAGAAATTGCACCTTTGAATAATGGACCAGCAGGTTCCGGCGCTTTAAATACAGAAGACAACATTACAGCCGGTGATGTTTCGACGGTAAGTCAAATTGTTTCCGATCTTTGGG
>JBLIBL010000266.1:0-3325 GCA_047633355.1 Polaribacter sp. | reverse complement strand
GGCGAAGAAGTTAAGATTATGACTATGATTAACTCGTTCAATGACTTAAATACATTGAACGCATTTGTTGTTAAAAAGTAAATATGGCTAACAAAAACATAATGGTGGGAATTTTACTCGCTGAAAAGCGCTCCTAAAATCCCCATATGTTAAGCGTTAATGTCCGCTATAGAGCATAGTCCTATCAGAAACCGAATATCCTTAATGACTGCAATTTGCTCATTGGAGCCATTCGCTGACCGTCGCAAAGAAAACTATCGGGGTCAGAGCAAAGTTAAATTAATTCTTACGCCATCCAAGTTTCCTGCCTGGCGGTAATGTATGTAAGCGTCTACCTGTTAGTGATGTCGACTATTAACAAGGCGACTATTAACAAGACACCCATGATAACGAGCAGCCAAAAAAATAGTTTTGCGATTTATTACGATGGGTGTCTTGTTAATAGCGCTTATAAAGTCCATTTTGGGATCTGTTATGAGTGGTTAAATGGGCAGTGGCAAAACGAGGTGTAACGCCAATTGAGGCACCAATATGCATGGCTAAAGGCGATGCTTCGATTAACGGGGCTCGGCTCGGTTATTTCGTGGCGGCGGCAGGCGGCCATATAAATGCCAACATTACCTAATAAGTCAAAAGCGCTGTCAAATCCCTGATCTGTATTACCCTCAGCTAATAGTTCTTTGATTAAATCTCGCCCTTGCCTCTCCAAGGCCTGTTTAATATCTTCACCTATTCCCTCAACATTGGATTTGTCTTCCTATTGGAAATACAGTGCTTCTAATTCATCATTAAGCTGCACAAACTGACTGCGGATCCAGCTATCAAAAGCTTGTGTTTTGGGCGTCAGTAATTTCATATTATTCCTAATAATTATGTTCGTTTCCAGCTCGAGTCATACCAACTCTTGGAAATATAGAAATATGTTGCCCACCATTGTGAAAATAAGCAAGTTAAACGAATGAAGACCAAAACGCTGTCTTTTGTGATCATGGATCAGGGCGTGATTATATTATTTAACGAAGTGGCATATGTAGAAACTTTATTTCTTACATATCTTTAAACATCAGACGTATATTATTATGAACAACATCGATGTCGAAATTGACTTTATGCAAAAAGTGATAGTTAAGCTAACAATTTTTTTAAGAAATCATCGCGATAAACACCTTAATATATACATTCATCGTTTGCACATTTCTCATTACCCCGCACTGAGCCGAATTATCAAATTCACATGCCATTTGACAAAGAACATATCCGGCCCCCAGATTTTCATCATAATAATATGAGACGTTAACTGCAGATGACTACCCTCTAATAAAACACATATTCATCATACTTTAGTCTAATCAACTAATATTGCTACTGGACAAGAAGTCAACATCTGCAACTGTTTATGTTTTAAATGCGTTTAGAAGGAACCTTAAAGAAAGTTATCAAACTCCATAACTATGTATCAAATAATAGATTTTTGATTAAATTTCAATGGGTTCAAATGCGTTTATTGATTGTTTTTCACCTTTTATCAGCATCAATATTATTTTTTAGATGGCTAATCAGTAGCAAACTCGGCTAACTGACCAGGCTATATATTGAAAAATGCAATCGTTAGATTTACAAACATGAAATGGTTATGAGTGATAATCCTATTTTAAAAACCGGCTTTTAGAAACACAAGCTGTTGAATCTTTGTGTTTATGATTCACAAAATGGTAATTTTTTAAAATTAAATAGTGTCTGTTATTAAAGTATCGTGGCCATTTGCCGTAACAGGTTAAAAATCAATTATTGATAATTATACAGCTTTTGTAGTGTCATACGTTAAAGGAAATATCTTTGAAACAAATAATACCCTATAAAAAATGGTACATGCAAATACCCATTTTTTTGACTAGTGGCTTGCTGGTTTACTTCGAATTTCCTTATATTGGTTTAATTGTCCATAGCTTTTTATGTGTATTGGTTTTTAGGCGATATTCAGATGGTGACATTACCAACGATATTGAAAAGTTTGAAACTAAAAGCAGTTCCGCAAATGAAGTTATATTGTTTACTCAGCAAATAACACCACTGGTAATGGAATGTGAGGATAATCTAAGTGCAGTTTTATCAACACAAAATGACGCTTTAGATACATTAACCAACTCATTCACAGAATTACAAAAAATGGTGCAAAAACAACAAGATTGCATCAACAAGTTGACTTCTGGTCATCAAAAAAATGAGAACACACCCGACGCTTTGTACGCAACAGAGATGCGTGATTTTGCTAACAATACAGGGAAAACTTTTGACCGGTTTATTGAGACAAGCGTCAATATGTCATCTTCTTCTAACGTGTTGCTTGAAAAAGTGAATGGTATTCACGAAATGATGCCAACCATCATCAGAGCTTTATCGGGTATTGACGATATCGCATCTCAAACCAACTTACTCGCCTTAAATGCGGCCATTGAAGCTGCCAGGGCTGGAGATATGGGAAGAGGCTTTGCTGTTGTAGCGGTTGAAGTGAGAGCATTATCAAATCGGTCTACAGAATTCAGTGCTCTTATCAAGAAAGAACTAGAAAAAATTCGATTGCAAATTGAACAGTTAACCCATGATGCTGCTGCTATTGCTTCTAATGACGTTAGTTATGTCTTAGACGCGAAACGGGATATACACATTGCATTGGATAACATCATTTTGAAGTCGAAAGAAGACTCAGTAGTAACTATTGAGCTAGATGATGTTGTCAAACATTTGGCTGTCGCATTAAATAATTCAATCCGAGGATTACAATTTGGGGATATTAACGGACAAAACCTTATTTATACAAAAGACCTATTGAAATTTGTCAATAATCAGCTTCAAGCTGCAAATGCAGAAAGCAACAATGGGCTCAGTGAGTTCCTTGAAAAACAATCTGTGAATATACAAAATCGACAACAAACAATAACCAATCCAGTATCGTCTTCAACGATATCTTCAGGTGATGTAGAACTTTTTTAGTTTGAGAGTAAGAGATAAACAAATACAGGAAAAGATAAGATTTTAATCAGGCTGATAGTATGACTCAAATACCGGCATGAAAAATTTAATTACAACTAATTTGTAAAAAATACCCCTAGCCATTAAACGAGATAAATATGAGTAAAAACATTTTGATAGTAGATGATTCACCCTCTATACGACAAATGGTTGAAGTCACATTAAAGTCAGCAAATTATTCAGTAAGATCGGCCTCAGATGGACAAGAAGCATTAGATATATGCAAATATACCCGTTTTGATTTTGTGTTAACGGATCAAAATATGCCGCGCATGGACGGTTTGACATTGATCAA
>JBLIBL010000265.1:0-3353 GCA_047633355.1 Polaribacter sp. | reverse complement strand
CGTATAGAAGATGCCGTCGCTGCTGATGAGGTATTCACAACACTCATGGGAGATCACGTAGAACCCCGTCGGCATTTTATTGAATCAAATGCTTTGAATGTCAATAATCTTGATGTTTAGGTATTTTTTATAGTATATCCCTTTGATTTATAAAGGTTTATTAAATATAAGGCACTACTAGAATTGAAGTTTGAACAGGTGTTTTCTGAGATATTTTGGTGTTATTCGAATCTTATCTGGTGAATATTTTTTAATTGTTGGGTAAGAGTGAAAAAAATCTATTCAAGGCTTGGTTGAAATCTATGGACAACAAATAAAATTTGATTATGAGACATTAGAGAACGTAATGCAGGCGAGAAGCCACGTTGCTAATGACAGCAAAACCGATGATATGGCTAGAATAGGTCAGGCTGAAGGAGCATTAAGGGCTGATAAGGGCAGAATTTTATTCTGAGTTAAAAGTGAATTTTAATTTCCAATACTGGCAAAGAAGAAACAACAGTTTAGAAAACAAGAGAGCAGGCAGAAAGGAGTTCTATAATGAATCGGCTAATATTAACAACATTGGCCGATTCTGTTTTTTACACTAGTTACATAGACCTTCGTTATATTCATTGAACCGCCACTTCAATAATTCGCTTAGTGTCACGGGTTATGTAGAGCTCAAGGGGCTAGGAGAATGGATCTAAGAATACGAGATGCACAGTCCCTTTAGTGTAAAGAAGTGTCTTTGGTGCAACCTTACGATTGAGCTTAAGGTAAGTAGCGTTAAGAGAAAACAAGAGTTAGTATTTTCAACTCAACGTGTGATCATATCTTTCACTAAATCGTTGAATCATCCAGCAGTGTTATTGATCTGGAAGTTACCTATGTGATATCAGCCAATCGTCAAGTCTAATATGGAAGCAGTGAGCAGGACAAGATTCCACTCACTCGAAAACGAACATTGCTATTGGGCCAGATGGCTGGTGTTAATTATCAATTTAAAGAACCGTTAATCTAGCCTGCCACATCTATTTATTAGGTCTGTTTAAAACGTTTCAGAAAAATATAAACAATTTGCCAGTGTTCACAAGAACAGAAGAACTAGTTAAATATTATAAAACTCAACCAGATGAATACTTGACTGGATACGAAACTGATATGAAAAGGGATAATTAAAACAAAGAGTGGCAGATAATTCGACTTGCTGCAAAAGATTAAATTGACGTAAATCGATAAATAAAATCAGCCCTTACAGTTACTTTCTCAACCAACTTCACAAATGTAGGCCTTTCATATTTTCCTCAGCAGAAGGAGAGTGCGTAATTTTTATCAAGAAACTGCCAGCTTACATATCGATAGTGATAGCATTCTTATTATTAGGAATTAATTTGAAAAAATTTTTTTTGAAAACATCTCGAAAAAAATCATTTATTTGGTAATTTTATCATCTCAAGGTCCTTTCAGGAGTTTATTGTCATGAATACCCGCATGCTTGTTTCGCCAACTATTGCAGCAGGGGAGAAATCGAATCATAAAAAACGCTTTATAAAGCCTACTCAGACCCTGTAGACTCGCTCCTTATATAAATTGTACACTTCTATAAAAAAATCGAAAATCTACATTAAAGCTTTTACTTAGAGGAATTAATTGAATAAATTAAAAGAACCTAACGATCATTTACCAAAATTTGACCTAATTACAGCAAATACTATAAAGACGAATATCGAAACTATTCTTAAAAGTAACAGAGTATCGATCAATCAATTAGTCGCAAATGGTGAAATTACATGGGATAGCTTTGTAAAGCCTCTATCACTGCTTGAAGATGCTTTAAGTAAAGAATGGTCGCCGGTACGCCACCTCAATTCAGTTAAGAGCAGTGAACCACTGCGAGAAGCCTATAACGCCTGCTTACCGATACTGAGTGAATACGCAACAGAAATGAGTCAGAATATAGCGTTATATGATGGCTTTCATACGATTGCTGAATCGGAAAATTTTGATCAACTAAACATTGCTCAAAAAAAGACCATTAGGGATACGCTAAAACACTTCAAACTAGGTGGTGTCGATCTAGAGGGGATAAACAGAGAACGTTACCAAAAAATACAAATCGAACTCTCAGAATTACAGTCCACTTATGAAAATAACATACTAGACGCAACTCAATCCTGGCAGCGATTAATCAATGGTGAAAAAATGTTAGCAGGCCTACCAGATTACGCCAAGCAGATGCTAGAGCAGTTGGCCCAGCAAAAAGAGTTGAGTGGATATCGGGTAACTCTGGATATGCCCTGTTATATCTCAGTTATTACTTATGCTGATGACAGAGCTCTACGTCAGCAAATATATGAAGCCTATACTAGTCGTGCTTCCGATATAGGAATAACGGATAAAAAGTTTGATAATGCTCAAGTAATGGAAAAAATCCTTGCTAAAAGACAGGAAAAGTCAGTTTTACTTGGTTTTTCTAACTACGCTGACTATTCATTAGAAACTAAAATGGCGGACTCAACTGAACAAGTCATTGAGTTCTTAAGTAACCTAGCGCAAAGAACTAAACTAGTTGCTATAGATGAAGTAAAAGAACGTCAGGAATATGCTGAATCTCTAGGATTCTTAGGCGAACTTCAACCATGGGACTTTACCTACTACAGTGAAAAACTAAAACAACACAGGTATAAAATTACCGAACAAGATTTAAAGCCTTATTTTTCTGATCAAAGCGTCATAACGGGCCTCTTTAAAATAGTAAATCTCCTTTACAACATAAAGATCGAAAAAATAGAAGAGGGTATAGATCTATGGCACCCATCTGTACATTTCTACCAGATTAAAGATAAAGATGAGCAGGTTATCGGCCAATTCTATCTTGACCTATATGCGCGAGAAAATAAAAGAGGCGGCGCCTGGATGGATGAGTGTATCAATCGATATAAAATTGATGAACAAACTCAGATTCCAGTCGCTTATTTAACCTGTAATTTAACACCCCCTATTGGTGATGAACCTGCTCTTTTCACGCACGATGAAGTGATTACTCTATTCCACGAATTTGGACATGGTTTACATCATATGTTAACCAAAATCGATGTCCCGGATGTATCTGGAATCAATGGCGTAGAATGGGATGCAGTAGAACTACCTAGCCAATTTATGGAAAACTACTGTTGGCAAAAAGACGCGCTCAAATTATTTGCAAAACATTATCAAACAGGAGAAGCTTTGCCTGATGATTTATTCGATAAAATGATGGCAGCGAAGAACTTTCAAACTGCGTTACAAATGCTTAGACAAATAGAGTTTTCACTTTTTGATATAAAGCTGCATCAAAGCAAAAACTTAAAACATGCATCAGAAATACAAAC
>JBLIBL010000264.1:0-3360 GCA_047633355.1 Polaribacter sp. | reverse complement strand
TCATAAAAAGGTTTGTGGGATATTAATCGAGAATACATTGCTCAAGAATGAATTGTTGCATACTATTATAGGTGTTGGTTTAAATGTAAATCAATCTACGATACTATCAAATAACAACTCAACGAGTATTTCCAATGAAATGCAAGAGCTCTTTTATATTAAAATAGTAGCTGAAGAATTGATCGATTATTTGTACAAAGTCCAAGATTTTATCGATAGGCCAGTGCTTTTGAACAATAGATATTTGGATTTACTTTTAGGTCTAAATGAGATACGAAAATATAGTATTGACGGTAAGGAAATTTTTGGCGAAATAATCGGAATAAATACTGCCGGAAAATTGAGGGTTTTGATCGACCAAAAAGAACAACTTTTTGAACAAAAAAAACTTCGATTCTTGTTTGAATAGGGTACTGACTAATTGAACTTATCTTTAAGTTTTTCAGCCATAATATTAAAAAGATTAGTCAATGGACCTTTCGCCATCATTTCAATCATCATATTCATATTTGCATCAAAATCTAAATAGGCTTCAGATTTATTTTCGAAAATTTCTTTAATATGCAGATTCATAGTGAAGTCGAATGGATTTTTCCCATAAGAAACGATAGCAATTTTGGTAGGTTCTTCGCTTGAATCTATTTTCATTCCTATACCTGATAATCCCTTTATGGTAAAGGAGCAATTGCCTTCTTCTCCTTTCCAATTTTCGACTTTTTCTTGCGGTAAAAGTTCAATGATATTGTTCATGTTTAGGACGAAATCAAAGATTTGTTTGGGGTTGGTGTTTATAGCTACTTTGTCGCTTTCAATATGAGTCATTATTTCATCCAGTTTTTAGGGTCTTTTTTCCAATCTCGAAGCAATTTTGCGTCTTTGGGAGTTATGTAATTTGTTTCGATTGCTTTGGTCAGCATAGAATCATAACTGGCTAATGTTACTAACGGACATTTTGCGTTTTTGAAATTTTCTTTTGATTCGGCTAAACCATATGAAAATATTGCAACCATTCCTTTAATACTACAACCAAAGTCTCTTAAAGCGTCAACAGCGTTTAAAGAGCTTGCACCTGTTGAAATTAAATCTTCAATCACAATTACGCTCTGACCTTCTTCAACATACCCTTCAATTTGATTTGACAAGCCATGTTCTTTTTGTTTTGAGCGAACATACACAAATGGAAGTCCTAATTCTTGTGCTACCAGAGCGCCAAGAGCTATACCTCCTGTTGCTACTCCAGCAATTACATCAGGGCGACCATAATTATCTTCTAAAACCTTCACCATTTCTTGACGAATAAAGGTTCTGATTTTTGGGTAGGACAAAACCTTTCTATTATCACAATAAATCGGAGATTTAATTCCTGAAGCCCATATGAACGGATCGTTTGGCTGAAGTTTTATTGCCTTAATTTGTAAAAGAAACTCACTTACGTTGAGCGAAACATCATTAGAAACCAACATGAAGATATGAGTATAGATTTGAACAAGCGAAAGTATAAAGTTTTCTTCAACCAAGTTTTGGTATTCGTCGAAGAATCGTTAAATTTAGCGGAATTAAGCGAAGAGTTAATCGGAGTCTCAGAATCTGAATTATTGTTACCGGAAAACTGGGAAAGTTGGTTGACTGCAGATCAACCAGCAACGGTAAGGTGTTCTTGTGATTCGCCTATTGATGTGTTCAATCGATTTAAATGTCATTTCAAGTTAATTGAAGCTGCTGGCGGAATAGTTGAAAATGAGCGTGGCGATTTGTTAGTGATTTATCGAAATGGTAAATGGGATTTACCCAAAGGAAAGCTCGAGAAAAGTGAGAAGATAAAACAATGTGCTATCAGAGAGGTTGAAGAGGAAACTGCTGTTTCTGTATCCACTTGTTCTGAAGCTAGTTTTGAAATTACTTATCATGTATATTATCACAAAAATAGTTTTGTTTTAAAACCTACTTTCTGGTATAAAATGACCAGTAAAACGAACTTGCAAAATTTATCACCTCAAACAGAGGAGGGAATAGATAAAGTTGAATGGATTAGAAAAGATAAAGTTCTTGAGGTTTTTAAAGAAAACTCTTACAGAAGCATAGTAGCATTGGTGGAAAAATATTTATCATTCTAGATTGATTGGTTTTTAGTGTCGTAATTTGTCGAGTAATTTATTAGTTTGGCTTTATTCCTAATTGAGACCGATATTAACAGCATATTGTCAATATTTTTTGGTTATTTTATAGTTTCATTTTTAATTAAGTTTTTATCGTTTAACTAACTGATTTAGACGGGTTACCGTATAAGGGATAATGCAAAAAGTTAAATGTATAAGGAGGGGGATACGCAGTTTTTAAAACTTAAATCAAATTTAATTTAGGTTTTATTTGAGCCTGATAAAACAGAAGAATAGAAATATGACAAAGTTTTTTTCAATAAAAACAAAAATATTGCAGTCATCATTGTTAATGATTGTCTATTGTTCAGTGGGGTTTGGTCAAACTAAACGTATTATCAACACTCCACCTTTGTACAAAAATAACAGTCAAGCGGGAATATCATTTAACGTCGGCGCTGTTGGATCCGATATTATCATTAAAGATTTCGGAGCGATAACAAATGGTGCCGGAGCCTATGGTATTTATTATAAAGATAAACCAATTAACACTTCAACCGCAGGCTGGTTTATTAAAGATTCAGATTATGGCAATGGATCTGATGGTATCCTAAATGCAACATCTGGCACTGTGTATACAGATAATGTTCGAACAGCCGTTACCGGAACGAATTCGGCTGGATCTAGTACTTTGGTTACTTCCTCATCCAGTGGCTTTTCGGTTGGTGATGAAGTAATGATTATAACGATGGTTGATAAATCGACCTCTAGTAATACGGTAGGGCAGCACGAATTCAATACTATTAATAGTATTTCTGGAAACACATTAACTCTTGCCACAGTTAGAACATATGCTTATTCAGCATCAAGTTCTCAAAAACATCAGGTACTTAAAGTGCCCAATTATACAAGTGTGACTGTTGCTTCTGGTGTAACCTTAACTTGTAATTCTTGGGACGGAAGTTCTGGGGGTATTTTAGCATTTAGAGCTAACGGATCTGTAACTAATTCAGGGACAATTACTGTTTCTGAAAAAGGATATAGGGGTGTTGGTCACGCATCTTCCCTATCTGGAAATGCTCATTGGCGGAATAAGGATGGAGCTCAGGGTGAGGGCATTTATGGAACAGGATATGCTGGAGGAAATTCGAGTGGAGCTAATAATGCTACATGGAATGGTGCAAACGGAAATGGCGGCGGCGGCGGCACTGGACGTGGAGATGCTGGCGGCGGTGGCGGCGGTGGATATGCTGCTAATGGAACA
>JBLIBL010000263.1:0-3393 GCA_047633355.1 Polaribacter sp. | reverse complement strand
CCAAAGTGGTAAGGTAATTTTTCTTGGTATTTTATTTTGAAACTTTTCATACAAAGCAATAAATTCTTTTTGCGTAGGTGTTTCATCAACAAGATTAAATATTTCACCATTGGCCGCATCACTAATCACCGATAGTGCTACACCTAATCCACAATTTTTCACATGTACGAAAGGAATTTTTGATTTTCCTCCAACAATAATAAAAAATGGAATTTTGGGTAATGCTAAACCTACACGTGGGGAAAGTATATTATGCTCTTTACTATAGATGACACCCGGTCGATGTATAACTAGCTCAATGCCTAAGGTTTTACAACGCTCAATACAAAGCTTTTCTTGATAGAATTTAACCCAAGAATAACTATCACGTAATTCTGGATTAGGCTCAACTGGAGTTTTTTCATCTACCGTTTGTTTTGCAGATAATAGCGATGTCCCATAAAGCGAAAATGAACTGACAAAAACAAATTTTTTCACTTGAGATGCTTCTATAGCATCAAAAAGTATTTCGGTCGCAACGACGGTTTCTGTGAACATCCCCATCGGACTACCAGATTTTGAGGCCGCTAAATGTACAACAGTATCTACACTCACTAAAGCATCTTGAACATTTTTTTCACTGTTTAAGCTACCGCGAGAGACTTCAATATCGAGTTCACTTAATCCATTAAGGGAGCTGCCAGGACGCACCAAACAGCGAATGTCATTAACTTCTAAGTCGACCAAAGCTTTAACAACTTCAACGCCTAAAAATCCGTTGGCTCCAGTTACTAATATACTCATTATTTTCTTCCTGGTGAGCAAATTTGTTGACAGATTTTGTCAATAATATTTGAAGTCCGTTGAATTTCATTATACGGAATAGGCGCATCCGTTTTGGTCTCAATCGATTGATAAAATTCTTCTATCAGACGTTTCATATCAGAAAAAAATGTTTCTCTGCCTAACCAAAATGCTTTAAAATTTGTCCAGTATTGTGTCTTTAATTTTTTGGCTCTAGCTCTTATGTTTAAACTTAATCCTAAACCACCCGGAAATGTTGGTGCCGTATCTTCCATCCAAAAATGTTCTGTTAAATTTAAGTTAATTGTAGATTTAGAACCGAAATAACGTACAACAAATTGTACTGGCAAAGCGCTGGAAGTAAATAATATAGAACAGGTGATTTTGTTTTTTCTATCAAAAACCTGTACTCTTAATTCGTCATTTACGACGCCATTATTGCTACGATCAAAAGCAAAAGAAGTGATCTCTAAATCATCACTTAAAAATGGTGTCAGCATTGCTATGGGGTGAGAAATATTATTTTGAAAAAGTTGTCCTGGGAGCTTTGCAATCCAGTGGTCAGGGTTTGATGTCACTAATTTACCAAAAATACCGTTCAAGTTATAACCAAAAACAGCATCCATATGGATCATTTCGCCAAAGCGACTTTCTTCATTTATAGCTTTAAAGACCTCAATCGTTTCGAATGAACGCAATCGATGCGTGCCAGGACATAACTTTAAACCACTCTCTTTTGCAACAGCAATTAGCTTTTCTGACTCTTGTGCCGTCAAAGTTACCGGTTTTTCTATATAAACACTACTACCCGCTTCTAATATTTTCAAAGCAAGAAAAAAATGGGAACTAGGAGGTGTCGTAATATGAACTACATCAGGCTTGGTTACTTCGAGCATTTCATCAATAGAAAAATATGACGCTGCAATATTGTATTTATCGGCAAGCGCTTGCGCGGGGGTTTTTCGTAAATCGCACAAACCTACAATGGTTGCCCCATTTATTTTCTGAACTTCTTCAATGTGAGCTTCAGCTATCTGCCCTGCTCCAACGATACATACTTTCAACTTAACTCTCCATAAACACTAAATCATATTAGTGTGAATCATTTTTTATTCTTAAAGACTACAAACGAATTATTAACGTCCTTTACCAAACAAAACAACTTCAACGGTTCTTATTAATATCAGTAAATCCAACATAAAGCTGCGATGTTTAATGTAATACAAATCGTATTTTAGCTTTTCTAAAGAGTCTTTTTCTGTGGCACCATATGGGTACTTAAGTTGAGCCCAGCCGGTTAAACCTGGCTTAACATTATGGCGTTCGTTATAATAAGGGATGTTTTTGATTAATTGTTGAACAAATTCTGGACGCTCAGGTCGAGGGCCAACAAAACCCATTTCCCCCATCATTACATTATAAATTTGTGGTAATTCGTCAATGCGATATTTTCGAATGGCTTTGCCAATTCGAGTGGTTCTATCATCATCTTTAGCAGCCATTTGCGCGCCATTTTTTTCTGCGTCGATTCGCATACTTCTAAATTTAACAATATTAAAAGCTTGACCGTCTAAACCCACACGTTCTTGAGAATAGAAAATAGGCGCTTTTATGCCATCTTCAAGTTTAATTAAAAGCGCGGTAATAAGCATTACGGGCCAAGTAAATAGAAATAAGAAAAAGCCCATAGTGGCATTAAAAATCCAGTCTAGGGTGTTACGTAGATGGTTAGCAGATGCAAAGCCATTAGAATATATAACCCAACTTGGATAAATTAAATTAACCGCAATTTGTCCAGTTTCACGCTCTATAAAGTCGAGAATTTCAGTTATTTCAACCCCCCTTATTTTACAGGCAAATAGCTCATCTACAGGTAGGTTTTCTCGACGTTCATCATTGGCGACAACAATTTCATCAATTTGATGCTCTAAGGCGTAATTTACTAATGAACTGTCTAAGTTGATTCTATTTTCATTAACAATACCATGGTCAGCATCGCCATTCATAACAACAAAACCGTGCATAAAAAAACCTTGGCGGTCAACATCGCGACGCATACGTTTTTCTATAATTGAAGCACGCTCGCCGGCACCTAGCACTAGGATATTTCGCTTATTAAAACCGAAAAAGTCGATTTGCAGGGTGAGATATCGAACACCACTCACCATAAATAAACTTATTAAAGATGCCGTAGCAAGCAACTCAATTGCTAATGCGCCTTCACCATAGAATGGGTTGAGCAAAGAAACGATAAAAAAGCCAATAGCGACTGAAACCAGTAACCTTCTCATCACTCCTCGTAAATTTTCTCTTAATTTAGAGTCATATAAACCCATTGCTAAGCATGCTAGTTGAACAACTAGTGCAAAAACAACAGAATGGATAAACAAAATATTGATCGCGATGTTTTGCGTTTTATGAGCAACAAAATGAAATAAGCCATTAAAGTATAAGCTAAGCATAAGTGCGCCAGCAAAGCAGAAAAATTCGATTAATACTAAAGACTTACTACCCGCAGATAAATCACGAAATTTAGGGCTAGACATAAAGTTAGAAAGTTCCTTTCTAGTGAGAAGAATAAAGCAGTATGAGATACTTTTATTTTTTAGC
>JBLIBL010000262.1:0-3407 GCA_047633355.1 Polaribacter sp. | reverse complement strand
ATGATGCCGAACATGATGCCCGATTTAAGCTGGCTTGGATTGCAGAATGATACTCTTCCAGATACTAATAAAACTGAAATGCAGTTTCCTCAACAGGCATCAGTAAATACCCTACCAAAAGAGCCTCAGAACGATATTAAACTGAATACACGCGCTATACAGAATTCCGAATCAAATGAAAAAATGGACAGACACCTACAAGAATGGCAAAACATGAAACCAGATATAGCTAGGTTAGTTGCGCTAGAAGGTAAAGTGAAAGAGTTGATGAAGCAGCTAAAAAGCATGAATGCTAATCCAAGCACGAATGCTCATATTGCAGACAAAAATACTCAGGTTATGCAAAAGTCTACATCAACCCACAACGCTGCCGCTGAGCAACAAACACCATTCGTAAACTCTAAAAATATGTACGCCATTCAACTTTTTTCTCTGACCGACAAAAATATTATGCGACGGACCTGGAAGAGCGTATCTACAAAACATCCGATTATTTTAGGAAATTTATTGCCTATTTATGAAGAGGTCAGCATGCAAGGTAAAACATTTTACCGTGTTAAAGCCGGTTCATTTGAGACCAAAAGTGCGGCAATGAAATTATGTGGTAGTTTGAAGAATGCGAACACGAATTGTTTCCTTGCAAAATCAACCGGTATAGCGATGTTATAGAACACGGTAACAAAAAACATATTGTTAAATAACACTGTGTTTTCTGGATTAAAACAGTCGTTTCCATAACCTCTTCAATCTACCTAATAATTGGCGAGATTTGAGTCGAGTGTAGTTAAGTGTCTAAAAATATTATCGTTGCCTATCGATTATTTTGGATTACTTGCTATGTTAAATGTTTTTACTGAATTTATTTAGACGTCTGGTTATGAAGGTTTAACTTCAAAGGCTCTCACGTTTTCTGCCACTTGAGACGTTAAATTTATAGGTCCACAATGAGTGATGTAGTTGTATTAATAACCGGTGCTAATAGAGGTATCGGTTTCGAGCTCACTAAGCAATATCTTATAAATGGGTGGACAGTCATTGCTACCTGTAGAGATATAAATAGCTCGGTTGAGTTAAATGTATTAAAAGATAAGTACTTTGACAAACTGTTAATTGAATCATTGGATATCACTTCGCCTGAACAAATCGAGCAGTTAGCAAATACACTCAGCCACAACAATCTAAAAATAGATTTAATCGTCAATAATGCTGGCTATCTGGATCGAGAAAATCAAAGTATGCATACTATTCATTATGCTAGTGCTGAAATGAGTTTTAAGGTGAATTCGCTAGGCCCATTATTTTTAATTCATTGTTTTTTACCTCTAATGAATAAAGAACGTTTATCCAAGATAGCTATCATCTCTTCTGCTATGGGATCTTTGTCGCTAGAACAAAGTGTGGCTTGGTATGGTTACCGAATGTCTAAAGCAGCAGCCAATATGCTAGCAGTGAACTTATCAACGGAGCTTGCTGATGATAATATCGCTGTGGTTGCAGTCCATCCTGGCTGGGTTCAAACTGATATGGGTGGAACCTTGGCAAAAGAAAATGTTAATGATTCGGCTCATGGGATTATGAACGTGATTAATAATTTATCTTTAAGTAACACTGGAACATTTTACGACTTTAGTGGTGAGAAACTACCATTATAATTAATATATCAAGCTAATAAATAACCATTAAAGCAAATACCTATCTTCGTTTTTCGATATTTTAACGAGTAATTTAACTACCTTTTTTAACTTAAAATAACCCATTTTAAGTATTGTCAAATAACTCTAAATATTTGATGACATAAAAACGGGTGTCTTCGCGATCCCCTGAATTGATTAAGGAGTGGGGGGTAATCAAAATTTAAAAGTAATTGGTGTAAATTGTGATTATTTGGCGAAAAAACCTGACGTCAAATTATGCTTTAATAACTATCCTATTGAAAATGATGAACTTTAATTATGGTGCAATCTTTGCTACATATGTTTATTCCAACTAGATTTTAACTTACGTTGGCATAAATGGAGTATTAATAATGTTTGGTTTTTTATGTGGTTTGGTATTTTTTTTCTTTTGGATAATTCCTATCATCGCTATCGGTGTTTCTGATCGCACGAGCGGTGGTGAAAAATTTGCATGGATCCTAGCCGTCATCTTTGTGTCTTGGTTCGCATGGGTTTTCTACTTGTTATTAGCGCCTTTAAAATCCCGTCGTTACACTGCGTAGTCATTAGAAAAACAATAAGCAGAATCAATAAGGGAAAGTTTTCTCCTTTAATATTTTAGTTATTTACATGGATAGCGATTGCAGATGTTGTCAAATGCCGCTCAGTATTGGGAAGCATTTTATGGGGTTATAGATCGTAATTACACGTTAAGTTAACGCAGCTGTTTTGGTGTTTCTTGACTCTGGCATCGGGATACATGATACAAAGTAGGGATAGAGGTTTTATGAAAAAATTATGTATGCTTTTATTAGTATGTTTACCAATGTCATCATTGGCTAATGACATGCCTTGGGTGGAAAGAATGAAAACACTTGATACAGAGCTTTTTGAATCTTTTAATCATTGCCAGGATCCTAAAGAATTGAGTAAACATGCAAGCTATTTCTCTACTGATGTGGAGTTTTATCATGATAATAGTGGTGTAATTTGAGGTCATGACACTATGATCTCAAGTACTCAAAATACGCATGTGGTCATTATACTCTTAAGCTTGTTGCTGATTCCTTAAAAGTTCACCCGATTAAAGACTTTAGTTCTATAACAGAAGGGGTCCATATTTTTTGCCAAAACAAAACCCAAAAGTGCGAAGGAAAAGCGGACTTTGTTATGGTGTGGCGCAATACAGACGATAAATGGGAAATTAACCGAGTGTTAAGTTACGGACATCGTGAAAATGATTATAAAAACGTGACAATGTCCATTGTAAACATTGTCAAATAACTATAAATACCATTTTTATTTAAAATAGGTGTAATTACGCTATTGGCTTTAAAAATTTGTGTCGTCTTTATGTCGTAAGTCTTCTGAACAAATGGGTCAATAGGCGGTGCAACTCAAAATGAATATCGAAGTATATAAACAAGAAATTACAAATGAGCTGATGGATCTGCTTCTAACTGCAGATCCGCTTAAAGAAGCTGTTTTGAAGTATATATTGGATTAGCTAATCCTCGTTTGCAGGGATGGTGATAAATTCGTGAGTATTGCTGTGTTTTAAAAAAAAGCAGAGGTAGTCGAGCTAAAAAATATTGCTGTTGTTGCAGATTGTCAGGGTAAGGGAGTTGCAAAAAAGATGATTGAAGAGTCCAAACGGTTGGCAAAACAATCCGGGGCAAAAATAATAGAAGTTGGAACTGGTAATTCAAGCCTTTCCCAACTAGCTCTTTATCAAAAATGTGGGTTTAGATT
>JBLIBL010000261.1:0-3422 GCA_047633355.1 Polaribacter sp. | reverse complement strand
GTAGCTCATCACTCCAAGGCTCTTTACACCCTTAGTACTTGAAACAATAAATGCCATTTATGTTCGCACAACAACCCTAATATCCTTTCTTTTTTAACACTCTCAAAAACTGAAATAAAATGCAACCTAGTTGCATTTATTAAAATTATACTACCTTTGTTAACGCTGGTCAAAATCAAAAGAAATAGTTTATATCTATGGTAGCTGTAATAAAACAAAAGTCTGATCTAATTGGAGCTATAGCAAGTTTTATCTGTATGATTCATTGTATGGCTACTCCATTTTTATTTATCGCATCAGCTTGTTCAAAAAGTTGCTGTGCAACTGCACCTAAATGGTGGGTTTGGCTTGACTTTGTGTTTTTATTTATCTCTTTCTTGGCTATCCAGCGATCAATAAAAACAACCTCAAAACCTTGGATAAAATATCCCCTTTGGGGTTCCTGGCTAGCTTTGTCCATAGCAATAATACTAGAACAATCATCAGTGATTGTGATTACAGAATATTTTAAATACATCGCTGCATTTTCTTTAATAGGCTTTCACTTATATAATTTAAAATATTGCCAATGTAAATCGGGTAAATGCTGTTCAAAACATTGATTACCTTTAATGAAAATCCTACCCCATTTTGAATACTGATAAAACAACAAATATCATATGAAAAATTTCACCCTTCTTTTTAGCTTTCTCATACTTTCTTCGTTTCCTTTCGCTCAAGAACTGAGTAAAAAAGATAAAAATTCTAAGAAACATCTTGAGAAAAATATTTCAGTTAACAAACTGGATGTCGTTAATCATGCAGGTGTCCTTCAATACACGAACAAAGTATTAACACTTGAATTTAAAGGAATATCAAGCCAATATCAAAGTTTAATAGAATCGATCGGTGCTTATTGTATTGGCACATTATACCCTCTAAAGAATGTTTCTCAAGTATCAATTGATGGTGTGCAATCAATATCCTACTACCCTCAATTTCAAGCTTATTTTGATAAATCTGACAATCAGATGCATGCCATGCAAAAGCTAATCATACCAAAAGATGCTAAGCTTATAACTATTTACAATTTTGATTCTGAAAATGGAAATGGTTTGATGATGGAATTCTTCGTTAAAAACACAGGTGCGTATAGTTATGGTTTTGTACTTGAAAGTGAACTTAGAATTTTAATGGATCGTGTTAGTAAAAAAGAAATTGGATTAATGACCGATGAAAGAGATGGACGCACTTATAAATGGGTTATGATTGGTGATCAAAAATGGTTTGGGGAAAATCTACAATATATTATCAATGAACACAAGTCAATGGACTTGACGGTTCCATACAGCAATTATTTTGGTCGGTATTATAATTATAACCAATCTATTAGCTCTTGTCCAAAAGGATGGCACATTCCTTCTGATGGCGAATGGAAGCAAATGGAATTGGAAATTGGCGTTGCGCAGAATTTGATTGATGAAATGGGAAGGGTATCAAGAGGCGGGGATAATGTTTCACCAGGAACAAGTCTGGCTTCAAGTCATGATTTAATGTTTTATGCTAAATATTCTGGTGCAGTTTCTAATAAAACTGGCATTTATAAATTGTCAAATTCTAGAGAAAATGCTCAATTCTGGACTAGCTCTAAAGCAGATGAAATAAACGCTTTTATGCGGGTGTTGGGTAAGCAGTTTGACGGTGTTGTTCGTGATAAGACAGGTACACAAAATTTTATAAGCTGCAGATGTGTTAAGGATCAAGATTTATCAGCAATAAAAAATTCCTCATCTGCATTGAAAGAAATCAGTGCCAAGATTGATATCGAACCCTCTAACGCATCCAATTATTTTGATCGTTCAATTGAGTTTTTCTTAGCTGGTGAAAGTCGTTTTGCAATTGATGACATCAATAAGGCGATTGACTTGGACGGAAAGTCCCTCGAACAAAAATTATTCAAAGCACAGATTCTATTTCTTTATAGTTTCGAAAAGGATGCTGATGAGATACGCCAGTTAGTTGCTGAATATACAAATGAGGTCAAAGACAACGACTACGCCTTTTATTTCCAATCAAGGCTAGCCCTTTATGATGCTAGAGATGGAGGGCTTAAAGTAACTTCCAACAGCGAAAGAAGAAAAAAAGCATCTGAATTAATCGACAAGGCCTTAGCAATCGATTCTGAAAATCCATTTTACAACAATTATAAGGCAAAATTATTAGTCGTAAATGGAGAATACGCAGCAGCTATTAAGGCACTTAAGAAAGAGTTGAAAGCAGATTCAAAAAATGGCGAAACACACTATTTACTGGCCAAGATGAAGCTCAAGAACTATCACACTCAAAACGTTAAAAACAATTCAAAAGCTGGTGAATGGTGTACACAAATTACTGGAATGTGCTTCAAGTTAACTCCAACTCAGATAAAAGATGCATGCAATAACTTTAAGAAAGCAATTAACTATGGAGCTGAGGTCTCACCTGATTACCTTACAATTTGCGCAGAACTGAGGCAGGCCGAAACACTAGAAAAACATAGGCCAATTGTTTATACGGGACCACGCGGAGGACGTTATACCCGTAATTCAAATGGAAACAAATGCTATATTCCACGAAGGTAGATGGCCGCATTTAACATTGGCTAAAACACATAACCCTTCCAAACCAAACCGTTTACGGAATTTTAGCTTAGCCGTTAACAAACATTGAAAAAATTACTCTGACTCCATGAAGCAAAGGCTACATACTTTTCTGATAATTATTTCAGTACTCCTTTTGTTCAAAGGAGAAGTCTTTGCTCAAAATCAGAAGCAAATTGACAGCCTAAAACAAATAATTACATTAGCAAAACAAGACAAGAACAAAGTAATAACATTATTGGAGTTGGGCGACCAATACGAACACAACAAACCAGATAGCGCCTTAGTTTATTACCATAGAGCGCTCGACATTTCAAAACAGTTTAAATCTCAAAAACTTATTGCAAAATGCTCAAGGTATATAGGCATTATTTACTATTATCAGGGTTTTTACACCAAAGCCATAGATTACCACATTAAATCTCTTAACACCTACAAAATAATTGGTGATAAAAAAGGTATTTCAGGCTCTTACAACAACATTGGACTTGTTTACGAGTATCAAGGCGCTTACACCAAAGCAATATCTTATTATCTTAAGTCTTTAAAAATTAGCGAAGAAATTGGCGATAAAAAAGTAATACAAAGTGCCTACAATAATATAGGTGGTCTTCACTCTAATCAAGGTGCTTATGATAAGGCATTATCTTATTTCTTTAAATCATTAAAAATATCTAACGAAAGCGGCAACAAAAAGGGGGTAGCAGACTCTTACAACAACATTGGAAGTATTTACTGGCATCAAGGGCGTGAAGATGAATCAATCCAACATTATCTTAAATCACTTAAGATTAAAGAAGAAAT
>JBLIBL010000260.1:0-3427 GCA_047633355.1 Polaribacter sp. | reverse complement strand
CCGAATCAGGCACCAGGCACCAGGCACGTACAATACTTTTTTTATTTAAATTAAAATAAACCCATAAGCACATTTTTTATCTTAATGTATTAAGCTTCGAAACTTGATATTAATGTTTGAGACTAAATATTAAACGCTATTAGTCCATATACGAGACATAACATTTATTTTTCAATCTACGAAAACCATTAGTTTAGATATTAGTTTAGATTTTTGGCAGAGTGCACAGAACAGGTACAGGTGACCGCAGTCCTTTCAAGTAAGCTGCCAATCTACAAATACGTTGATGTATTCGGTTATCCTAATGACAATAGAAATGGTATTACCGACGTTAAAATTTTATATTTACATTGTGAACACTAGGCATTTTTTCACATTTATTTTGGCCGTCACAAGCTATTCGAATAGGCAATTTTGCTTTATGATTGTGAAGTAAAAAAACCTGTTATTTATTGAGTAGACTAGGGATAACTTTTATTGTTACTTTGCGTGTTTCATTTTTTGCGACATTGCCATAATTAATATTAACAACAAAGCTTTGGGAATATAACATTTTAATTATTAAACGATTTATTTGTTTTTCTATTTTGTTAGTTGGGATTGTTGCTCCGGTTTATAGCAACGAACAACCTTCAAAGCTCATCAATGAGTATTCCGTAAAATTATTAACAGAGGAAGATGGGTTCGTTTCTTCTGAGATATATTCAATTATTCAGGATAAGCAAGGTCTACTCTGGTTTGGTACTGCCGAAAATGGCGTCATGCGCTATGATGGTCGAAAAATTACCTTGTATGAATATGACAGCTCGAATTCAAATGGTTTGTCGCAGAACGATGCTGGAAACCTTATGTTAGGCCATAACGGAAAAGTATGGGTCGGTACTTGGGGAGGTGGCGCTAATCTTTATGATCCCCAAACTGGAAATTTCAAGAATTTCACTCATGACCCACTTCGTGCTGACTCTATTTCATCGGACCGAATACAGTCATTATTTCATGATCAAAAAGGGGATGTTTGGTTAGGATCATATGATCAAGGATTAAGTCGATATCTTGGCAACGATAGCTTTGAAAATATTGATAAGACACAATCAAGTTTGTCTCATAATAGAATCTGGGACATTGAGAACAACGATGGTAATAGCCTTTGGGTGGCGACTAGCTTCGGCTTAAACTTATATAACAAGGCCGAAAAAACGTTCTCTCATTTTTTACCTGCCCCAGAGAATAAGACGCCTACAGGCGCGAACGAAATTAGAAGTATCTTAAAAACATCAAAAAACCAGCTTTATGTTGGAACACAGCAAGGTCCTTTTACTTTTAATAAAGAAGATATTTTTTTTACACCGTTAAAAACTCTTGATGGTGAGTATTTAGGTCAAGTGAACTCTATGATTGAGGATCAAGAAGGTCATGTTTGGTTTGTCACTAGTAAAGGTCTATTTCGACAATCGAATTCAGGCCCTCAAATTGAAAAGCTTAAACTTGAAGACGATAATAGTCTACGAGTTATTTTCGAAGATGACTCAAGAACCATATGGGTTACTAGCGAAACTCGCGGTATATACAAGTTAGTCCCACACCGAAAATTTAAGTCCATAAATAGTCCAGAGCTGATTTCACCAAATGGTATCGCGACTGACACTAACGGTGACTTGTTAATTGTATCGTCATCATCCCAGCTATATAAATGGCATGTATCAGCAAAAATATTAGAAACATTATCTACACCTATTTTTAATGATGGTAATGGTTATGGTGGCAATAGACTATTTGAAAGACCTGTAATATTTCCAGATGGCAAAGGTAATTTATGGGTGGCACAAGGTGAAGGTTTAGCTAAATTTAGTTTAGAGACCAAGCAAGTTGAGTTGTTAAAATACCCTAAATCAGATCCAAATCATAAGGAGTTTAGAGAGTTAAGAGCCCTTAGTATGGACCAATACGGACACCTTTGGATTGGTACTTATAAAAATGGTGTATATCGCTACGATCCATTGGCTAAAACCTTTACTCATTTAGATGAATATATGGGATTGTCCCATCCCGAAGTGTTAGAAATTTTTAGAGATGATGAACAGAATATGTGGGTGGGTACGGGTGATGGCGTCAACCTGTGGCGAGAAGCTAGTCAACGATTTATTCCATTTAAAAGTGATAAAAACGTAACAGGTAGCCTATTGGGAAACATAGTTCAGGATGTGCATCAATCCAGAGACGGTAAAATTTGGATTTCTACTCAAAAAGGGCTGAACCTATACTTACCTGAAACAAAACGTTTTAAACATTTTAGTGATAAAAATGGGCTACCTACTTCTTTAATTCGCGCAATTTCAGATGATAATAATGGACATTTATGGCTAACCACAAATAAAGGAATTTCAAAGCTAGACCCATTATCGGGGGAAGTCATCAATTATGACAGTAGCAGTGGCTTGTTGGGTTCAAACTACTATGCAAATAGTTTAGTACGGGGTGCTAACGAAACACTATTTACTAGCAGCCAAAGAGGCATTGAATTTTTTAATCCCGCATATATAGCACCCTATTATAGTGAGTCAAATATTGTTCTTACAGGGTTCAATAAGATGGGGCAGTCAGTTAAATTCAAAACACCTTATTCTTATGTTACTGATATTCAACTATCTTATCTGGATTACTTTTTTTCTTTTGAGTTTTCTGTACTGGATTTTGTCGATCCTGATAAAAATCAGTACGCCTACAAATTAGAAGGATATGATGATCGTTGGATTGACATCGGTAATCAAAATGTTGCTTCTTTTACTAGTTTGGAGGGTGGCACATATAAGTTTTTGGTAAAAGCCACCAACAGCAGTGGTGACTGGGGGGCAGAGTTACTATCAATTAATTTGTATGTATCGCCACCGCCTTGGAAAACTTGGTGGGCTTATGGTTTGTATGTGTCAATAACAGTGCTTGTTGTGTTAATTTTGATTTATTTAAGAACACGCTTCCAGCAGGCAGAAATATTAGTTCAGAAACAATTTGTTGTAACGCTTGAAGAGCAAGTTACTGATAAAACAGCTTCACTGAATACACAAGCCAGGGACCTAGTTGAAGCGTTAAATAAAGCTGAAGAAGCTACGCACTTAAAATCAGAGTTTCTGGCAAATATGAGCCACGAAATACGCACTCCAATGAACGGTGTCCTAGGTATGCTGGGACTGCTGCTACATAGTAAACTAACTGAAGAACAACGTCATAGGGCAAGCATAGCAAAAACGAGTGCTGAATCGTTATTAACTATTATCAATGAGATACTCGACTTTTCCAAAATTGAAGCAGACAAATTAGAACTCGAAATACTCGAATTCAACTTACAAGATATGCTTGGCGAATTCATTCAATCAATGGCTTTAACAGCGCAAATTAAAGGACTAGAGTTAATATTAGATACAAGCTCTAT
>JBLIBL010000259.1:0-3444 GCA_047633355.1 Polaribacter sp. | reverse complement strand
ATAATTACGTTTAGTAAGTTAAAAGTAGTATGGAAGGCAGCTAAGGCGAATTTGTTTGCATCGGTTCCTTCAGGAGGGGGCAACATGTAATTGAGCGCATCAATGACATAGGGCATCATTATTATCATCCAACCCACACCAATAACGTTGAACAAGGAATGTATTCGCGCGGATCGTTTGGCGTGCACATTACCGACTATGGATGCAAGTTCTGCCGTAATAGTTGTCCCAATGTTTTCACCCAACACCATGGCAGCGGCTATTTCAAGAGGTAACCCTTGAGTAGTCAACACAATGGTTAAAGTCATGGCAGCTGAAGACGACTGAACGATGATAGTAAGTAGTGTACCAACCCCAACAAACATTAAGCGTGTCATGATTCCGGGATCTGTAAACGTATTTAAAAAAGTTAATACCTCCGGGTTACTTTTAATATCTGGCACCGCATCTTTTAATGCAGACAATCCTAAAAACAATAAAGCAAACCCAATTAAAGTTTCACCCCATTTTTTGGTTTTGAAACTATGAGAGAACATCATTGGTACAGCAAATGCGATAATAGGTAAAGCATAATTTGCCATTTTTACTTTAAAACCAATCAAGGAAACTAACCAGCCCGTAATAGTGGTACCAATATTTGCACCCATCATTACTCCCGCAGATTCCACAAGTGATAATAATCCCGCATTTACAAAACTAACAGTCATTACTGTGGTTGCAGAAGAAGATTGCAAAATTGCTGTAATTAAAAACCCTGTGGCAACACCTGTAAACCGGTTTGTTGTCATCGCTTTTAACACTTGTCTCATTTTTGAACCAGCCACTTGCTGAAGGCCTTCAGACATAACTTTCATCCCGTAGATGAAAAAACCTAAAGCCCCTATTAATTTTATTGTGTCAAAAATCCCAAAATCCATAAATCTAAGTAATAAGTGAAATCTATCTTTTTATACGGTATTTAATTTCAGTTGCAATGTTACGTAAATATGAACTAAACACTAAGCTTATTAGCGAAATATGTGTTTTTTTATTAGACCAGAGAGTTGTTTTAAACAGGTACGATGTTCTTGATGTAAAGCTCAAAACAAGGCTGATTTGCTCTGCACACCCTAAAAAAACATGATGTATAGTGAGTAGAAGTGCAAGCTATTTAAAGTGAATAAGAAACTTTAATGTTACGTATTTCTTAATCATGTAAAGACTCGACGTTTAGCGGGAAAGTATTAAAGACTCTTGTAACCAAAAAAGTTAATCTAACATAACACTTGAATAGCATCACATTAGATTAACTTAACTGAATGGGTAGCGGATTTTACTTCATCTTTTTGTGTTTTATCACTTCAGCTTCGTGATGGAAAATAATATCTTCAGCAATGTTTTTAATATGATCGCCTGCTCGCTCAATTTTTCTTATTGTAGAAAATAAAAACAGCATAGCACTTGTAGTTGCCTTTTTATCATCAATAAGCTTGGATATAATAGAAGAAGCATTTTTGTTAAAACTATTCAATTCTACATCTTTTTTATAAACACGTCTTGCCAATTTAGTGTCTCCTTTTTCGAATGCCGTATGAATATCAGTTAGCATAGAAATAGCTATGTCAAACATATCACTCACACGTGATTCATCCATCACAAACTTGGGTATTGGCTCTTTTAAATCAACAATATAGTCCGCAATACCATCTGCATAATCACCAATTCGTTCAATATTAGAATTAATTTTAAGCATGGAGATAGCAAATCTCAAATCGCTCGCTACGGGTTGATACAATGCTAACACATTTTCAATTTCTCTATCAATGCTTAACTCATAGGCATTGAGTCGTTTCTCACTATGAATAACTTCTTCCGCTATTTCTACATTGTTTTCTAAAAAAGCAATTTTTGCTTTTTCTAATTGTAACCTAGCTAAAACCATCATTTCCAAGACGGTTGCTTTGAGTTGATTTAACCCTAATTCTAAATTTGTCATTTTTTGTTGATTTATCCGAATCGTCCGCTGATGTAATTCTCGGTACGAGTGTGTTTAGGTTTAGTAAATATCTGTTTGGTAGGGCCAACTTCCACCAATTCTCCCATGTAAAAGAAAGCTGTTTGATCGCTAATTCTTGCTGCTTGTTGCATGTTGTGGGTAACAATGACAATCGTGTATTTTTCTTTCAGTTGAGTAATCAATTCCTCAATTTTTGCAGTAGAAATAGGGTCTAATGCAGAGGTTGGTTCATCCATTAAAATAACCGAAGGTTCTACGGCTAAAGTTCTAGCCATGCACAAGCGCTGTTGTTGTCCACCAGATAAAGCCAGAGCCGATTTTTTTAAATCGTCTTTCACTTCTTCCCATAAATCAGCTAAACGCAGTGCTTTTTCAACACGTTCATTAATGAGTGTCTTATCTTTTATTCCTTGAATTCTTAAACCATAGGCAACATTCTCATAAATAGATTTAGGGAAAGGATTTGGTTTTTGAAAAACCATTCCTATGTGTTTCCGTAACTGTTCAACATCTACCTTTTTCCCATGAATCTTCTGCCCATCTAATCGTATAGAGCCTTTCATGCTGAAATCTTCAATATAATCGTTCATTCGGTTAAACAGTCTTAGAAATGTAGATTTTCCGCAACCTGAAGGGCCAATAAAAGCCGTAATCGTATTAGGCTTTATTTGAATACTCACATCCTTTATGGCATGAAAATGACCGTAGTAAGCATCAATATTTTGAGCTTCTAGTTTATTATTTCGTGTATCAGTAGGCTCTTTCACCTTCGATGTTATTGTTATATCCGTCATCTTATTACCATTTAATCTTTTTCTGCCATTTATTTCTAAAGTAAACGGCTATTCCGTTCATCACAAAAGTAAAAATGAGCAATATTATTATTGCCGCAGCTGCATTTTCTATGAACCCGTGTTGTGGACGGCTAGCCCAGTTAAAAATCTGAATGGGCAACACCGAAAATTCATCCATAGGTGATAGAGGAGCAAACGGCACATAGGCTAAAGCCCCTATCACAATCAAGGGCGCTGTTTCGCCAATCGCTCTTGAAATAGCTAAAATAACACCCGTCAATATCCCGCCGAGCGAAGCCGGTAATATTTGCGTCCAAATAGTTTGCCACTTGGTGGCACCCATGGCAAACGCAGCCTCTTTAATAGTTGACGGCACTGCTTTAATTGACTCTCGAGTGGCAACAATAATAATTGGGAGTATCAGTAATGATAAAGTTAAACTCCCTGCCAATACGCTTGCACCAAGATTCATTAATCTAACAAACACTTCAAGACCAAGCAATCCATAAATAATAGAAGGAACACCGGCTAAGTTCGAAATATTTATTTCTAATAGATTAGCTAACCATGATTTGCCTGCATATTCTTCTAAATAAATACCTGCGGCTACACCCAAAGGTATGGCAATGCATGTTGTAAGCATTAAAATCCATG
>JBLIBL010000258.1:0-3457 GCA_047633355.1 Polaribacter sp. | reverse complement strand
ACAGCAGCAAGGTGGTTTTGCAAATCAAGGACAACAAAAGCAATCAGCTCCTAAAGTTAACCCTCAAGAGCCAACGATTGATTTTGATGATGATATCCCGTTCTGACGAACAATCAGTCTTAAAGTGCCAATTTAGTCACTAGAACTCAATCAAACCCAACGTAACTGTTGGGTTTTTTGTCTTTAGTCTAAAATTTTTATTATTGTTGTAGAAGCTAAATAAAGATCGAAACAAATGTTGCAGTAAGCTTTATCTATTAAAAAAAACACTCTAAATAAAGTTGGAACCTGTCTTCAACTGCCATAATTGAACCTTAATAATTATTCGAAAAACATCATGAAATAACTGTGTTAACGTCTTCTGCGAGCGCTTAGTTGACATAACGAGTTGAAAAACTTAATGTCTTCTTAGAGCGAACAGCAGACAAAAAAACATTTCAATTGGAAGTAAAAATGATAGCGTTAGGTGACAGCGCAAGTTCGACTATTCAGATATCCCCTACATCAAAAATATCAATTGATGATTGGTTTCAAGCCGACATAGAAATAAAAGTAAATTGTTTTTCTGGAAAGATAAATGCTTTCTTTGAATCAGGTGATTTAACACGGTTCTACCACGACGTTTTAAAGCTTAATAAAACACTAAAAGGTAAAGCCGAACTCTTGCCAAGAGAAGACCAATTCAAGCTATCCCTTATTGCAGATAATTTGGGGCATATTATTGTTAAAGGTCATGCTTACGAGCAAGCCTGTTATGGTAATTGTTTGAATTTCGAGTTCGAAATAGACCAGAGTTATTTATCAGAATTAATCGATTCTCTTGAAATCCACGTAAGAATTTGACGTTAATTAACTGAAAAGGTTAATGTCTGTATAGAGCGATAATCGGTCGTTGATTTCTGTTTTTAATTAATGAAAATTACAAGCCTGTCACCTCATAAAAAATCATAAAAAGTATAAATAGAAACTTACTATGTCATCAAAACTACGAGCATTAATTAAACAGCTTGATAAAGACCCTAGAAATTTAGATCTTATCAATGAAGTAGCTATGGGGTATTACCAAACCCCCGATATGATAACCAATGACGAAGATCTAAAGTTATTTAGGAAAGCTTACTTAATTGAAAAAACAGTAAAAACGACTAATAACCTAGCTTGGCTGCTTTATATCGAATATGGCAACACAGACCAAGCCATAACAATAATTGAAGAGTGTATTGCTATAAATCCCAATTCATACTTTCCTTACAACTTACTTGGATATATTTTGTTAGATGAAGAAAGGTTTGATGAGGCACTTTATTATCTATCGATCGCAGAAAATAAGTCTGAAGCAAGAGATGTTGTCAATAATATAGGTGTTGCATACTTTAAGCTTGGTAACTATGAACAAGCCCATAAGTATTTTAAGAAAGGCTCACTTCTACAAGATGTTGAAAATAGATCTTTATACAATTTGGCGGTTACGGCACTTGCGCTTCAAAATATTGAGGAGACAGAAGAACTGCTAGTGTCCCTCAAGGGCAACCTACAAAACGAATTTATAGATCCTGTTTGTAATTATGAAATCGCCTCTATTTATGTAGCTTTAAATCAATATGAAGAAGCAAGTAACTTAACAATCGAATTAGGTCTTAATGGCATAGACTTAGCTGATTGGCCTGAGTTAGCTTATTCACTGTTTAGATCTCACCAGACACTATTTGATAAAACAATTTCTGAATTAATTGCTGAAAGAGAAGAGTGGATCGTAGAGCTAGAATCTGAACATGAGGATTGGGAGGATTATTCTTCTTCTGAGAAGCTAGAAAGAATTGAAGAATTTCGTACAGAGATATTGATTAGGCGAAACTTAAAGTCTAGTTTTGAGAAAATAAAACCAGAGACCAAATTGGAAACTATAAACGAATATTGTGGTTGTTTGTTATTCGATTGCAAACAACACAACAATCCTTTAAACGATCTCTAAGTGAATAATAATTAGTTGTCGAACGGCTGTTAATGGCAAAATGAGTAAATCAAAAGGAGGGAGGTTTGTTAGAGTTCATGCCTATTGAAAATTGGATAATAATGTTGGCCGTGATATTAATCTCGCTTTATCCAACGATCTTTAAAGGGAAAGTAGAAGTTGGAAAACTAAAGCCGAGAAAGCTCTTAGCCTTATTTGGAGTTCTGACTGCTGGCTTTGCTCTCCTCATTCTGTATGGTTATTTTACAGGACGCTTTGATGGTGAAGAAAGTGCTGCTTGGCTAATCATATTAGAAATCTGCTTAGTTGGAGGAGCTATTGCTCTTTTCGGAGAAGGGTATTTGGTCAAAGGTAAGTATAATGACCAATACATCGAGTTCTATACACCTTGGTCTGGTCTCAAAAAAGAAAAATGGAGCAACTTAACCAAAGTAAATCACCGTGTATTAAATGCTTACTACGCACTGCGTTTTGATAATGGAACAACGATAAGAGTGAGTGATACCTTAGTAGGTGCTCCAGAATTAGTAGAGCACATAGATGCTCTAGGAATTAACATTGATTAAAATGAAATTTAGTCCGCTTTTGGCACTGACTTTACCTTAACTTACTGAAAAAGGTAAGTTCTATATAGAGCGAACAGCGGTCAGTCAATACATGTTGAATAGCAATAACAAAAAGGAATTTATATGATTCGGTTTATCATCACTTTACTGGTAATCCTTTCTCCGTACACACAGGCAAATGACGATTACCTAAAAGTCCTCAATCAATTCAAATCTGTTTGCTTAGAAAAACCCTACTCATCATGCACAAACATGCTAAAAGGAACAATTGAAGCGCAACAGTTATTAGCTAATACTTTGAAATTAATGGCTCTTAACAAAGAGTTTTCAACTTTGTATGTTTCCACATACGGTGAAGAAGCCTTTATTGAGTTCAACGATGCTTTTAAGTTCAACGCCTCTTCTATAGATTTAAGTGATTATAATTTAAAATCAACAAGTAACACGCAATTTACTTTAAAGGATGCTGAAGGGAATGCACTGAAATTTGAAAATACGAAACAAGGGTGGAGACTAAATGTTGATAAGTCCTTATCAGGTGTAGCAGTTAAAGAAGCCAAACAATTCATTGAATATTCTATTGGTGCACACTTATCATTAATTTCTAAAATAGAAACATCTCTTCCTGTAGAAGCTGTTTTCAAGTTAGGTGGTAGGTATTTTACTGTTGCTACATACGATTATTTTGACGAAAAAACTAAAATAAAATTAGATGAAGTTTTTGCATCGAAGAATATCGATGCCGCAAAACTAAGACAAGATATGCTTTACTTTTATCACCAACAAAACCAGTAAGCATTAGGCCGCTTTTGGCACAGCCTGTGTGAAAACTAATTATTGTAAGTTTTCATTATTGAGGGTTTATATCAGCTATTTAGAAGGCTTCGCGTAGCGAAGCCGATATTTATGAATATCCATG
>JBLIBL010000257.1:0-3482 GCA_047633355.1 Polaribacter sp. | reverse complement strand
CACTGGAGATAATCGAACCATTTATCTTTTTGGCGAAGGCCAGATAAAGCAGTGCCTGTAAGCGTATTAAACGTCTTACCACACTCGGTATTTTTGCATTTATAACGTTGAAGACCTGCTGATTTACCCCACTTTTTAATTTGTGGGCTAGTACAATGGCGGCAACATGTAATGTCTGACGAGCTATCAATATGGATGCCGCCAGAGATTCAATAAGCTGTGATAACACACTGAGAAAATGTTTTTTCTGGGAATGAGGCAATTCGGTGAGTTGCGCTTCTAACGCTCTAACATCTGCTTTTTTCATGGTAGTTAGCCTTGTTAATGAACCATTTATACAGTAGTTCATACAGTATTTTTTATTCAATAACAACATCTAAGCCAAACAGCGCCATTTTTATACAGTATAGTTGTGTTTTTTTATTGTCGGCATGCTGGGACTTTATAGTGCAAAGATATGGGCATCAGTGGTTGAAAAACTAATTAGCTCGCATGATGATTTTTCGCTCAATATAGTCTGATAGTTCGAATTAGCTTACGTCCGCTTTAGGTCGTTTTAAGCCTTTTCTAGACTAGAACCTTATGTCGGCTTTTGGCACATTGCCGACGGATAGAAGACGTTCCTTAATATTGGATTTGGTCGCAAAATACACTTATAAAATTCTGAGTGCTAATGACTCCTTTGTCGGAAAACTTGCCGTTAGCAAAATGGCGACTGACGACCCAGGCTGTGTAAAAACTCCAATTTTTGGATTTTCGTCTTTAACTTTGACTTAAAATCTTCTTTACAATGAATATTGATGGTGATTTGCGGTTGAACCTTTGTGTCATTGACACAGCAACGCATTGTCAATGGTGGAAAATTAGTTTTTACACAGTCTAGGCACAAACCCGTCGAATAGCGGGTTTAATTTAGTTGCGCGAGTTTCAAACATTAATTCCCAGTTTCAAACTTTAATATGCTCAAACACTTCAAACGACTTTGCTCAAACCTCCGGCTCATTTTGTGGCATAACATTTTGAATCAAATATTAGTTGAGTTAGGTCATGCTATTGTAAACAGTTCAAAAAGAATTTAGGACAGATTGGTGATACAGGACCGATGGTATCTTGATGAGGTGTTCATTAAGATTAATAGTGTATTACATTATCTGTGGCAAGCGGTTAATCAAAATAGTGTTGAAATCGATATTTAGTTCAAACTCGCAAGAATAAAACCGCGGCAATACGGTTTATCAAAAACTGCTAAAAGGAAATTAAGATAGCCCATTAAAGAGTGCTACCGATAAACTTAAAACCGAAATAATCCCTTGGTAAAGACACCAGTAACTCTATAAATAGTCAATTTCTAATTGTTCCATATGTCCTGAAATCCCTTTATCTTCTAAAAATCGCTTGTATTTGGCTTCAGCTCTCAAATAAACGAGTGCCCAGAAAATAGCTACCTTGATCGAATTAGTACCATATTTATTGTCTGTTTTAGTTGGATTAATAACTAGCATTTGACTAGAGATTTTATTTAGCAAATTATATTCTCTGGGGTGCACAAGTTTTAATTTAAACCGCCCTTTTGGGTAATTTTTACCAGATACTGATTTTCGGTTAATGATAATTTGATTATCAACTATCAAGTTATATAAACTTTTTAGATTAACTTGATCCTCGCCTTTAGTGGGCAAGTCAACCGTCACATGCCAGCGTTTTTTGTCGAGCGTTTTCAGAGCATTAATTGTTTTCTTTAATTTTTGAAAAGAATCAAAAATCAGGTAATTATGATCTATAGAAGTATTAAGAAATTGCTCAGCGGCTTTTCTTGCTTCTTTCGCCTCATTTGAGTTCTTCGAGAATATCTTAAACAAGTCTGTAACTTCCTGCATCTCTATCTTGCTAGACACCATTGGAGCTGAATATTCGTTTGATATATTACTAGTTAGAGTCGATTTATTGCGGAGAGTAAAATACTTGGGGTCTGCCTTTATTGTGCTTACCGCAGAAAGAACTTCTGCAACAATATATTGATTAGTTGCCAGTGCCTTGCTTATATCATTTACCGTATCCCCAGCATCTGTCATCGAACAAGTCTTAATCATCTCGTCTAAGTTTATTGAATCTGTATTATTGAATGAGGGTTGGAAATTGCTTTTATCTACAACAGCCGATTGTAAGATGTCTGCATACCTACTCAACTTTTTAATAATCAGGGCTTGAATGTCGCTTACATTAATGGGGTCGTTACTTTTCTTTACATCATGTAGGTGGGCGGCTATAACTGCTTTAGGAGTTTTAATCTGTTTCACCCACTGCCCTATCGTTAATTCATAATCAGTATTGCATAGGGATTCATACAGGCAGAACTCCATTAGATGACAATACCTACTAATTGTCATGTTTGGCTCTAAATGGCCAATTAACCCACTAATTTGAGTACAAGTTTTATTTTCATCGCTAGTTAGATAGTCTCTAATTTTGTTTATTTGCTCGTCTGAATAATCTGAAAATTGTTTAACAACCTCATTTGAGCAGAAACAAACTAAAAATAGATTTGTCGTTAAAGTATGGCGAAATTGATAAAAGACTGTTCGCGCTGGGCAATGCTCTGATATAAATTCAGTAACAATTCTGTTAATGAGTTTCTCATTAAAATGTTCGTTTGAATTATGTGATTGTTTAAATAGATAGGCCGATTTTCCATGTTTACTACCCTTTTTTTCTTGTGCCTTGCGTTGAGCGACGAAAGCTTCTAATTGCTTAAGTTCAGCGTCATTAAGAAGTATGTAGAGCGGTATTCTGCGAGCCGCACTAGCTGTTTTGCCTACAACAATAAAAAGTTCGGCGGCATTCTTACTAATTGCCGATAATTTTAAATCATAAATTTCTTTAGGTCTCATCCCGGCACGATATGCTAGGATCAAAATACAATCAGCCGACTTTTTTATAATGTCCGATTCATCCTCATTTTTACCCAAAAGGTACTTTCTTGCCATTTGGAATATGCTGGCTGGAACAAGTTTAGATCGTACGTGATTATACTTTTTAAAATACGTTATTGGTATTTCTACATGTCTCGCATAATGCGTCGAAATAAATTTGTAAAATATTGGTAAGAGATCATAAAGTATTTTTTGTTCTATACCGTGCTTTACCAAGAGAGTATTGTAGATATCGCTAGCTTCATCTGGGCCTAGTTCCGTAATATCGGTATCCTTCCATAAGTAAAGCCAATAAGTGTTTAAATTGTTCAAGTATCGGTAGGCGGTCCCTTTACCCGGCTCCCATCGTTCTCCACTGCTTATGCCATCCAATATAAACTCAATTAAGATTTTAGCAGGTAGACTAATTTGGTATGCAGTCTTGATGATTTCTGAAGCTTTTTCTATTAATATTTTTCGCGCGTCCATGGGTGTTTTAGGGTGCATATTAACATCCAACCCGATCACCTAATAACATTGATGCCGATCACCTAATAACATCCATCCCGATCA
>JBLIBL010000256.1:0-3501 GCA_047633355.1 Polaribacter sp. | reverse complement strand
AACCATTTTGCGTGTATTTGGCGCAACGGGCGAAGTTTCGGTTACTTATTCAACTTCTGATTCTGCTGCTATTTCTGGTAATGATTATCAGGCAACGACTGGAATCTTGGTTTTCCCTGAGGGCGATAAAAACGAGACGTTTTCCATCACCATTTTAGAAGATGCTATTGAGGAAGAAAGTGAATTTTTTAATTTAACATTAAGTGAACCGACAGGTGAAGCTGTGCTGGGTTCGCCCAACTCGGTTCGAATAACAATCAATGACAATGATGCTGCCGCCGCAGGTGGCGACAATGGAGGTGGTGATGGCGATACTGGCGGAACAGATAATTCTGGTGGAGTGGATATAGTCGCAACAGAAGATTCAGAATTTGAGTCTGCAGGTAGTTTAAGTGACTTATTGCTCTTTTTAATAGGATTATTATTGACTATTCGATACTTAAAACCTGACCTTAATATGAGTGTTGGTAAAAAATAAGCAGTTAACAATATATCAGCTATACTTCAACTATCCTTTTACGTAGCGGTATACGTAATTTTAGCTGTTAGTTGAGGTAATTTTTTATGTCTCTTAGATTTCCAGATGATCCATTTTACCAGTTAATCAGAGATGAGAAAATCAAGGAGTTTAATTTACAACGTGAAACCGTTGACTCAATTGATTTCCATGAATGTGATTTCAGAGGTCTTGATTTAAGAGGGCTGAACGCAGATGGCATTAATTTTGACGGCTGTTATTTCAGAGCGACTGATTTAAGAGGTATAGACTTTAGTAACGCGAGTCTAGACGGTGCAAGCTTAGCTTCAGCGCAAATATCCGGTTGTTTTTTTCCAAAAAATATCAATGCGGTCGAAGTCTACGTATCGGTTGAAAAAGGTATCAGAATGCGTGGTCGATAGCCGAAGCCTGATTATCTCTATAAAAGCCTACCTATTCAATTAGTTGCTACAGACATTTGCTCTTGATTGCTTTAGTATCTCCAAACTAATAATAAATTTATAATTTAAGGGGTTACTTTTGGAAGCTTTTTCTAATTTCATTCTTGCTATTGATGCTTATTTAGGCGGACATTTTCTTTTCCCCTACATTTTGGTAGGAACTGGCCTTTTATTCACAATTTATCTTGGGTTTCCTCAAATACGTTATTTTGCTCATGCCACCCGAATTCTTAGAGGTAAATATACAAAAAAAAATTCCCCAGGAGATACAACTCACTTTCAAGCTTTGACGACGGCACTATCTGGAACCGTTGGTACAGGTAATATTGGTGGCGTAGCGTTAGCTATTTATTTCGGTGGTCCAGCCGCGCTCTTTTGGATGTGGATTACAGCTTTTTTCGGGATGACAACAAAGTTTGTAGAAGTAACACTTTCTCATAAATACAGGGAGAAAACCGCTGATGGAACGATGGCTGGTGGACCAATGTATTTTATGGAAAAGAAATTAAATATGAAATGGTTGGCTGTTATTTTTGCTATAGCGACCGTAGTTAGTTCAATAGGCAGCGGAAACATGCCTCAAATTAATAGTATCGCGGTTGGAATGAAAGCATCGTTCGGTATTGAGAATTGGGTTACGGGACTTGTTCTAGCCGTGATTTTAGGTTTTGTAATTATCGGCGGCATTAAAAGAATCGCTCAAGTTGCTGAAAAGATAGTTCCATTAATGTCACTGATTTATATAGTTGGTGCTATGGCAGTTATTTTTATGAATTTAGATAATATAATCCCATCTTTTTTATCCATTTTTGAGTTCGCTTTTACTGGCTCTGCTGCCGTCGGTGGATTTTTGGGCGCTAGTTTTGTTTACGCTATGGAAAGGGGTGTTAACCGAGGGTTATTCTCAAATGAAGCAGGGCAGGGATCAGCTGCAATCGCTCATGCAAGTGCAAAAGGCGAAGAACCAGCTTCAGAAGGGATGGTTTCTTTATTAGAACCATTTATTGATACAATTATTATTTGTACCATTACTGGTTTAGTGATTTTATCCTCAGGTGTTTGGTCGGAAAAACACCAAAATGATTTTGATAGAACAGATATGGAATATGTTTCGGGAAGTTTCATTGATTCGAATAAAAGGGATATTAGTAAACTATATAGCCACATTAATGGATTAAACGAAATTGAGAGCTTTAATGGAATAATTGAAGTTGTTAATGGGGTATCTATTACGCAAGGATATACATTAATTGCACTTCGTTCAGTCGCCGAAGAAGTGACTTATTCAACTGAGGAAAAGTTGTTTAACGGAATTGTAGAGATCCAAAACGGTAGTATTGTTAATTCTGATGATTCATTGGTTGTATCAGGGAAGTCTTTAATAAAAGGAGTCACATTAACAACTGAAGCCTTTAAAAGAGGTTTCTTTGGTGATAGTGGGCAATATATTATCTCAATCGGCTTGCTGCTTTTTGCATTTAGTACCGCGATCGCATGGTCGTATTATGGTGACAGAGCAATTACTTATCTATTAGGGCCATCAGCTGTTTTACCCTATAGAGTTGTTTATGTTCTAGCATTTTTTATAGCCGCAGTGATAGATTCTTCAATTATTTGGGATATCGCTCTTGTCACTGTCGCATTAATGACATTGCCAAACTTATTAGGCATTTTATTATTACACAAAGACATGAAGCAAACTGTTGCCGATTATTGGACTAATTTTAAAAAGAACCCTATAGATTAGTAGGCTTTGATGGAAGTGAAAATTAAAATTGTGACTGAGATTAAAATTCAAACAATCGTTTGAAATAGTTGAAAGTGTGGTAAAATAACATGGTCTGACCAGTCATGATCAAAAAAAGGCTCCATCGGAGCCTTTTTTGATCTTTAATAATAACTAGTTATTAAAAAAACACGGTAAAAATATGTCCTATAAAGCCCCGCTAGACGATATGAATTTTTTATTGAAAGATGTATTTGATATTCAAAAAAATCTTGGCAACATTGAAGCCTTTAAAGATTTTGACGAGGAACTTTATTCTGCAGTCCTAAAGGAGTCAGCTAAGTTTTCTGAAAATGTTTTATTTCCTATTAATCGTGAAGGCGATGAAGAAGGCTGTTTGTTTGACAAAGGCAAAGTAACCACCCCAAAAGGTTTTAAAGAAGCATATCAAGAATACGCAAAAGGCGGTTGGCAAGGGCTTTCTGGTGATCCTGAATTTGGGGGGCAAGGTTTGCCAAAAATGTTAAACGTTTTAATTGAGGAAATGGTTTATTCAACTAATACTTCTTTTTGTCTTTATTCAAGCCTAACTTCTGGAGCCTATCATGCGATCCATGCTCATGCCAGCGACGAGTTAAAATCTACATACTTACCCGCTATGCTTGAAGGGCGTTGGGCCGGAGCTATGGGGTTAACTGAATCACACGCAGGTTCCGATTTAGGCATCATTAAAACCAAAGCGCAGGATAACAATGATGGTAGTTATGTAATTAATGGCTCTAAAATGTTTATTACCGGAGGCGAACATGACCTTACCGAAAATATTATCCACCTAG
>JBLIBL010000255.1:0-3509 GCA_047633355.1 Polaribacter sp. | reverse complement strand
CAACAGACTTAGAGCAACCCACACAAATGTAATCTGATAATCGATAATAAATTATTCAGTTCGAGTATAAATTGTTCAGTCCGATTATTTTGTCCAGTGCTCTATTGTATTTGTTAACGTTCAAGATGGATATCGATGTCAATGCTTATTGAGCTTGCCAGATAGGGGGTACGTGTCAGTTTTGCACCCATCAAAGTGTTCAGTTGACGACATAGGCCTTGCAATAACATAACTTTAGCGCATTTCGAACATCATGAATAGTAGCTTGGCAGCATAAGAAGTGGTGTTAAAGTTAGCCTCTTTTTGCTTCTTATATTCTCATGCTTTAGTGACTGCAAAAGTAAAATTGTGCAATCAAATCAAATCAAATCAAATCAAAAGCTAAGCACTGAAAGTGACGGAAGTAAAAATCAAATCGAAAAGTTATATTTATGACATGCTCGATAATAAGCGTTAGCAGTAAAAGGAAGCTATGAGCAAGCATATTTAGAATGTCATAATTCATGACTTATCAAAATATTCTGTTTGGCAATTTCCAATGTGGAAAGATGATAGTTGTGAAGAAACAAGTATTGCCCCTGCAAATGAACATGATGCGTTAAACCCTAATTCAAACATTATCGTCAGAGCTAAATTTATTGATGCAATCGGTTCTGAGTTTATAAGTCATATAAATTATGGTTTAACTGAAATTAAATACTCTCAACCATGTATTTTCGTAAAAGATGAAGTTGTAAGTTTTTGGTTCGGTATTTCTAAACCAAGTAAAGCGGATCTAATTAAGCTTAACTTTCCAATCGTAGCAACATCAATTCCTGCTTATGGTTTGAATTTAAATCAGTGAACATTGATGGTTATATAAATGAAGATTCTAGCATTTGCGTAATGCACTGCTAAGATGACAATTTAATAACGGTCACGTAACAGTTAGCTCGGTTCCGCTTCACTTCACTTCACATTTTAGCCAATTAGCCAATTATTACTTAGCTGTTTATTGCGGCGTTGAGGCTGTAGCATTTTTCTTAAGAAGAATATTTCCATGCTCTTCTTATCATTTAAAAGGTGTTTGTTTTTAGCTTTGAACCCATCAGTTAGCTGTAATCTAATAGATATTATTCCGCTAGAGATAATATCTCATGGCCAATTATAAACCTGATTTACCCCGCCAAACAAATTCATCCCCGACAACTTCTCAGAGCAAATTCTGCCCGGTACGTTTGAATATGTGCGTTGTTACATTGTTGAAAACAAGCTCGACTTGTGGGGGGTGATGCCTGATACCAAAATGATAAAACAGATGCTGCAGCCTATCTGCCGTTAGTGATGTTGAAGATACTATTACTCGGTTATGCCCACGGTCTGATTAGTCTTCGCCGCGTTGCCAAGGCCTGATGGTATGCGATAAAGGGAATTTAATCGGCCATAACATGTTTACCATTAATGCCAGAGGGCCGGCCCGATGCAAGATAAAGTCAAATACAGTAAAAAATGGAGCGGTACATTCAAAAGTCAGAGTGCAAAAAAACGAAATTAGAGTGCGCAAATAAACGCATTGTTGAACGCCTTCAAGCGTAAAACGGTTTAGGTGAGGAGGAGGTTGTACATAATTTACAGTAAAAAGAAAAACTGGATAAAATCACAAAATTCTTAGTTACTCATCAAGAGAAAACAGGCAGTAGAGGTAAACTGGTAAAAAGTAATATTACTGATCCAGACAGCGCGAAAACAACCACATCAAAATGCACTATCCAAGGATATAACGGTGCAGCAATAAACGATGATAAGCACCACATAATACTCCAAGCGCAAACCTAGGGCTCACTGGGAGAGCAACAAACACTCCAACCGACCATTGAACAACTTAACCAGCAACTCGATAAACTCAACGCCGCCAAAAATGATGATAAAAGCCTTGAAATAACGTTGTGATTTACCGCCGCTAGCGGCTTTAACAATGAAAATAATTTAGCCTTTATGCCCAGTAGCTGTTTCGATACTTATATTGCTGACACTCAGTTTAGAAGCAGAAATCTCCTGTTTAAAGAAAGTGAAACCTACCACACAGAACAAGAAAAGCGTCGTCTAAAAAGACGAAAAGGCAAACCAAAACTCTTTACCTCACAAGACTTTTATTACGATAAAGACAGCCAAACCTGCCGTTGCCCAGCAGGTAATGTAATGTGGATCAGTGGTATCAACGTCAAGAGTAACAATAAAGAGTACACCCGATTCGGTGGTTATTTAAAAGACTGTAAAACTTGCCCACTGCAAGCGCAGTGCATGCGTAAGCCACCAACAGATAGAGAGCGACAAGTGCAATTCTTAAACGACGCGTCACGAAAGCAGCTCAGTTATAGTAACAAGATGAAAATCAAAATAGACAGTCCAACGGGATGACGAGAATATTCAAAACTGCTGGGATGCATAGAGCCAGTATTTGGTAATATCACAACGAATAAACGCATGAACAAATTGACCTTACGAAGCCAGCTTAAAGTGAAAACGCAATGGCAACAGCATTGCCTCGTTCATAATATAGAAAAGCTACGAAACACGATGCATTAGGGAGGATAACCTCTTTACACCTTCAATAACGCCACCTGAACTCCTCGCCATAACACCTATTAAAACAATTCTTATTCTCTATTTTTTATATCGAAGGTAAAATTAAGTAATTCATTGAACCCAAATGTGAACCCAAATGTGAACTCAAATGTGAACTCAGATATGGTTTGTGGATAGACTGAATCAATTTAAAATGAGTTAATCTACAGCCCCGTTATATGCAAATCATAATCAAGAAATAATCATGGCAATTAGTGAATTTGAAGTAAAAAGGTGTGAACGTGAACTTGAAAAGTTTCTGGTAGCTAAGAGACCGCCAGCGCATGTTCGTAATCAATTAGATTTTGGTTATCGCATCGAAAATCAAAGTGTAGAGTTAGTCGAAATTCGCCCAGATTGGCAAAACCCAGATAATAAAATGGAGCAGCCTTTTGCCAAAGCTACGTATGTCAAAAAGGAGAAACGCTGGAAAATATACTGGCAACGCCAAGATTTAAAATGGCACAGTTACCAGCCCGCACCAAGTGTGCAATATTTCGAAGATTTTTTAACCATTGTCAGCGAGGATGCCAATGCTTGTTTTTTCGGGTAAATCAGCATATGACCCGGCGCATCAATCAGACTTAATAAAGCCGCCCGCTTCACCAAGCCGCTGTGCTTGGCGTTATATTTTTAAAGGAAGTTTCAGTGAATAACGCTTTTAGAATATTGCTACTCTTGATGTTCATTGTGTTGACTATGTTTGGTGGGCTTTTTGGCGCAGGAATGGGTGTTAATTACTCCGATGTTAAGTGAGCGTTTTACGTTTTATCTATATCGTCATTACTTATCTTTATCGCAATATATTCTCTACGTTTTAAAACCCATAAGCTGGATTTTATACACTATTATATTCAGAACCTGACCCCGCAGGTCAGAGTAAATCCTTGTTGTTTTTCTTTCTG
>JBLIBL010000254.1:0-3541 GCA_047633355.1 Polaribacter sp. | reverse complement strand
CCGCATACTCCAATTTCCCAGTCGATTTTTTATACCAATCTAATATTCGGCCCACAAAAGGTGAAATTAAAAAGATACCTGCTTCCGCGCATGCTCTCGCCTGAGCAAAGCTAAATAAAAGTGTTAAATTACAATTGATACCTTCTTTTTCTAGAATTTCAGCTGCTTTTATACCTTCCCATGTTGAAGCTATCTTGATTAAGATTCTGGATTTATCAATGCCCTCTTCTTTGTACAAAGCAATTAGTTTTCTTGCTTTAAGCACCATCTGATCTTTATCAAAAGATAATCGAGCATCAACCTCGGTAGAAATTCTACCGGGTATTAATGATAAAAGTTTTTTTCCAATCAAAACGCTTAAATAATCTGTGGCTTCAATCACTTGTTGCTCCGCTTCATCAGCTACTGATTTTGCGTGACCAACCGCTTTATCAATTGTTGCTTGATAATCTTCTAACCCGGCGGCCTTTAAGAGCAAAGAGGGATTTGTAGTTGCATCCTGCGGAGAGAAATCTGCAATCGCATTAAAATCGCCAGTATCAGCGACAACCGTTGTCATATTTTTTAATTGTTCTAGTTGGTTTTTCATTATTTAAAGTTTATTTGCTAAAGGATTCAAGAATTATAACTCAAATTACATGTTCCATATCTAATATGATTTCAAAAGAAAACGTTATTAATCAAACAGTGATTACAAATAGGTGTCCCATATACGGACACAAAGTAGTTAAATGTCCGCATAAGCGGACACTTAATAAATAAAATCACTCTGTCAAAAATTAAATTATTCTTTATTTTCAAGCACTTAGACTTATATTACAAATTGGCACTTTGATTGCCTAACCTTAACTAACAATTAAATGATTTATTGATTCTGTATCAAAGGCAAAAGAAATGAGACAAGTGAAAATTATTAAACAAAGGGCATGTATGGTTATATTTACTTTAGGTCTGTGTTTGGCGGGTTTACATGAAATGGGATTTTATACAGAAGGTCATTACTTAATTGCTATTCCAACCAACAGTGGAAGTGATGTTCATGCTTTACAAGCAAACTGCTCTTAAGATGCTTTGCGAAGTACTAAATTTTGAGTTTAGATACATCTAATTCGTTGGCGATTATTCAGTTAACCGTTACTATTTATTTAATAGTTCAAATTCGGATTCAACTTCACTAGCTTTTTCCCTTAAATCTTCAATAAATATTTTTATTCAACCAATCTATAAATTCATAATCAAAGTCATATGAATACCTCATACTTCACTGTAATTGCATGTAATTAGGCTAAAATGTAGTGATTTTAGAGCTAGTATTGCAATTTATAAATTCTATAAAAATATCGTTATTTGAATTATTCTCACTAGAAAAAGAGCTATTACTCGATAAATCGAGTCGATTTAATGTGTTTATCTGACCAGTAGTTTAGTGCAAAATATTACCTTAATTTGATCATTCAAGTTAATAGGTTCTGCATATCATGTGATAGTATACGTAGCTCACTTGTAAGGCTATTTAATCAGGAGAAAAAATTTTGGCTGTATCGGTTTTCGATTTATTTACTGTTGGTATTGGTCCATCTAGCTCTCATACAGTCGGTCCTATGCGCGCCGCTAAAATGTTTACTACTCAACTACTCTCGACGGTTGAAGTCAATGATTTTAATATAGCTCGTATCAAGATAAATTTATATGGTTCACTAGGTCATACAGGTAAAGGACATGGTTCGGATGTGGCTGTTCTTTTAGGTTTAGAAGGAGAATTACCAGATCAGATTGATACTGATACCATTCCTACTCGCTTACAAACTATTAGAGATGCTAAAACACTCAAACTTAACCAAGTAGTACCGGTTTCATTTAACGAAAAACAGGATATAACATTCCACCGTCGTAAAACGCTAGAAAAGCACGCTAACGGTATGAAGTTTACGGCTTTCGATAGTGATAAAAATATTTTACTTGAAAAGACTTATTATTCAGTTGGTGGTGGGTTTGTTGTTGGAGAAGAGACACAGGTTGACCAAGTTACTAATATGCACGAAAAATTACCGTATGATTTTCAAACTGGTCAATCAATGTTGGAAATGGCAAAAGAATCCGGTTTAAGTATTAGTGCAATGATGAATGAAAATGAAAAAACATGGCGTACTGAAAATGATATTATTAGTGGGTTGGATCATCTGTGGTCCACTATGAATAGCTGTATTGAAAAAGGTATACGAACAGAAGGTGTTTTAAAAGGCGGTTTAAAACTTAGACGTAGAGCACCAACTTTATTCCGTAAGCTTTCAAATAAAAGTGACGATAAAGATCCACTTTCAGCAATGGATTGGGTTAATCTGTTTGCTTTGTCGGTTAACGAAGAAAATGCAGCGGGTGGTAGAGTGGTTACAGCTCCAACCAATGGCGCCGCAGGAATTATCCCATCGGTGATAAAATACTATATTACTTATTATAAACCCGAGAACAATGAAAATGTTCGTCGTTTTTTACTTTCATCAGCAGCAATAGGCATCCTATATAAATTAAATGCTTCTATATCTGGTGCCGAAGTTGGCTGTCAGGGAGAAGTTGGCGTTGCTTGTTCGATGGCGGCGGCAGGATTAACAGAAGCTTTGGGCGGAACACCAGAACAAGTTGAGTGTGCGGCAGAAATTGGCATGGAACACAATCTTGGCCTAACCTGCGATCCAGTTGGTGGGCTTGTTCAAGTACCTTGTATTGAGAGAAATGCAATGGGTGCAGTCAAAGCGATTAATGCATCAAGATTAGCGTTACAAGGCGATGGACAGCAAAAAGTTAGCTTGGATAAAGTAATAAAAACCATGCGTGAAACAGGCAAAGATATGATGACCAAATACAAGGAAACATCTAGAGGTGGTTTAGCAGTCAATATTATTGAGTGTTAGTTTTATACGCATACCACCTCAATATGCCGTTTTCAGAAAATTCCAAGTTCTGGAATTCTAGAGAAATTCTAGGGGAACAAAACTTAATTAATTAATTTTTTTTGATTTCGGCCTTGGCTTTTTCTTAACCAAATCCTTACCCGTTATTTTTTCAGCCATTTTAAGAAATCGTTTATTTCCTAATGGTCGAACAGTTCTATTATGGAATTCAATCTTTTCCATTAGCAAACCTTGAGCATTTAATAAGTGATTTTTCCAGTCACCAAAAATTTCTTGCACTTTATTCACTTCAACCAGCCCACTTTCATCAAAACCAGATAAATGAGTATGAACGCTACTCGACGGATAATCCCCAAATAAACAGACACTCTGATAACAGTCATTATATATTACAATATACATGACCCCATTTTTTTGCATTTTTTTGGGAAGTCGATCTAAATACTAAAGGGTCATGTATATTTTACAATAAAATACTCGTTTTCTATCTCTTTAATTTCCTTTCTCCAACCCCCACCAGCGATTTCCTTTTTTATACGAGCAAGCGGATAGCATACACTACCAACATGAGAAAGGTTGAAATATTCAGCAATGGATTTGTAAGTGGCGCCAGAATAAGTCTTACACGCATA
>JBLIBL010000253.1:0-3555 GCA_047633355.1 Polaribacter sp. | reverse complement strand
GGCCAACTTTTTTAGTCCTGTTTAATTGCGTTATTAGCTTCATTTAACTGATGTTGACTAAAAACTTTAATGCCATTACTGGTTAGTAGTGCAGTAGTGACTCCAACTCCATTGACTTTTTTTCCCAAAAAATCGGCTAGTACTGCAACATCAATTTCATTGATTTTACACAATACCAATGCGTTATTAACACCACGTAGATAGTTTTCAATAACAATATTACCATTATTTTCAATTATCGAAATTTTACCTGAAAGTACATCATACCCATCACCACCATTTATTTCTGCAGCAGCTTTTGAAATGCTCATTCCAGAGCTTAACTCTGGGCAGATCGAAATTACTCTGCCTTCATCTTTCCATTCTTTAAGAATCCTGCTGGAGGTAAATAGAGAATGACCATCGTAACGTACCTTATGTCCTAACAGGCACGCGCTAATTAGTACTTTTTCCATTTAAAACTCACAATATATTATTGAAGCTAATGCCTAGTTGTGTGGAGTGCATAACGATTCCATACGAGCTGATTGTTAAAGCAGTATTGATTGAAGCTGCTACTGAACTTAGGAAAAAGAATTTTGATTTTATTTTGAATGGATGTTGTCGTGCAGACATTATTTACCAAAAACACTGAAAAATTTCTTGTGCTGCGTCCATTTCGAAACTCACTTTTTCTGAATGCCTTTTGTTTTTATCATTCTTTAAAGAATAACACCTTCGTTATTTAATTTTAGATATGTGTAATTATTCAATTAAACCTTTAAAGTTATAAATCTCAAATTAGTGGAAATTTGTCCTTTGAATATCAATCAGCTTAGAACACTTAACCATGTAAAGAATAATGGAGGTGTATTTTTCAATAGACAATATCCTACTTCCTACTTAGCTTTAAATATCAACAAAGAAAGCATATATCTTAATTGTTTAAGGAAATTACGATATCTCTATCCACAAAACAGTCAGCTGCTTTTGATATAGCAGAAATTTTTGACGTTCTATGGTGGGTACGGATAAAGAATTTTAACTTCATTAATTTCACACCATCGTTAAGACTCTTATAATTTCATTCATGTCGAGTGGTTTACTCAAAAAGTCGTCCATTCCCACTTCAGCACATTTTTCCTTATCTTCTTTTAGTGCACTCGCAGTTAAGGCAATAACTTTAGGTGTTCCATATAAATCAGGAGATTTTTTTATGAGCGCTGTCGCTTCCAATCCATCCATTTCTGGCATCATGCAATCCATTAAGACAACATCATAAGGATAGTTTTTTAGCATCTCTAGTGCCTCTATACCATTCGAAGCAATATCTATTTTGTAGCCAATTTTTTGAATTGTATTTTTTGCCACAAATTGATTGACCCGATTATCTTCTGCCAACAGTATTTTCAACGGATGTTCATTGGCCATAGTTTTATTAAACGTCACTTTTTTAACTCGGGTTTTATTTTTTTTTGTCACGGGTTTAGTTAAAATTGTAAAATTAAAAGTTGAGCCAACACCTTCAGTACTATTCAGCCAAATCCGACCCTTCATTAATTCAACAAGTGCTTTAGATATTGCAAGTCCCAATCCGGTCCCACCAAACTTTTTCTCAATAGAGCTATCAGCTTGTGAAAAAGAAGTGAAAAGTTTACTTTGAGCGGCAGTATTTATACCAATACCTGAGTCTTTGACTGAAAAGGTCAATCCAACTTCTTTGCCGGCAGCACTTTCGGTTGAATGCTCAGGGCTTTCATTTATTTCAATTGTAACAAAACCTTTTTCCGTAAACTTTATAGCGTTACTGATTAAATTACTCAAAATTTGCCTTAATCTTGTGAAGTCTCCAAAAATCCAATCAGGTACATTTTTACCATATTCAACGGTGAGGCTTAAAGATTTTCTTTTAGCCTCATGAGAAAACAAATGGACAATTTCAGCTAAGAATTGATGTAAATTAAACGCTTCATTTTCAAGCTCTATTTTTCCGGATTCAATTTTTGCAAAATCTAAAATGTCATTGACGAGTTTTAGTAATGAGTGCCCACATTGGGTAATAGTCTCTGTCAATTTTATATGCTCTTTATCTTTAACTGTATCGAGCAAAATGTTAGCGCAGCCTAAGATTCCATTTAAAGGTGTTCTGATCTCATGACTCATGGTTGCTAGAAAACTTGCTTTAGTTTTTGCAAGCTCACTGGCTACTTTTTTGGCAAGCCTTAATTCCAATTGATTAACCACTTGTCTCGCCAACGCTTGCAAAATTTTAGTTTGTTTTAAATCTATATTTCGAGGATGGTCATCAATTACACATAAGGTACCGATTTTATGACCAGAAGAAGTCGTTAAAGGTGCACCAGCATAAAAGCGAATATCAGGTGCTTGTGTTGCTAAAGGATTGTCGTAGAAACGTTCGTCTTTAAGGGAGTCGGGTATAACAAAAACATCATCCTGCAAAATAGCATGTGAACAAAAGGCCATATCTCTAGAGGTTTCATTAGCGTCTAATCCCACTTTTGACTTAAACCATTGTCTCGATTCATCAACCAACGTGATTAGAGCAATGGGTGTTTGACAAATATATGATGCAATTTTCGTGAAATCATCAAAGGCAGCTTCAGGCACTGTATCGAGTATTTGGAAGTATTTTAATTCCTTAATTCTTCCAGCTTCATCTGATGGTAAAGGTGCAGTTATCATTAAAAAAACCTTTAAAATATTCGACTGAATTGGCCTTATTAACCTATTGTTTCGTTATGTACGTCGCAGTTACTTGTGTATTGTTAATGCTCATTCCGGTAAAAATTATAAACACCTCCGACGGTGAATTGAGAACCATATTCGTATTTTATAGTTACTCTTTAGCATCGAAATTTGTAACTATGTTCTGGTGATGTCCAACCTTAACCATCTTGTCATACAGTTAATGCCACAAGAGTCCGAAAGTTGAACGGATAATATAATTTTCAACCGTTGCATGCATTTATTATTTATAATCGGCCCACCCGCCTTATTATGGACAACTCTTAGCGGACACTTTTTTAGAGAATTTTCGTAGTTAAATGGCAACTGATCACTATTCTTAATATGAAGCCTTTCAAAGTTGTATTTCCTCACCGCAAAGAAAATTACGGCAAATTCAGGCGAGTGTTATTCCAGCCCAATTCTTCATTAGAGGTCATCGTGGAGAACCATCTAATGCCACTACTTAGTTCTGTTGTAGATGCTACTGCTAGTGTTGTTGAATTTTCTGATGAACCGCAGGCGATTAATCCTAGAACAACAAGCATCCCAAGACATAAATTTTTTATCATCGTTTATGTAGTTCCATAGTATTTCTGACTTAATAGATCACACTTTCAAGTGCAAAGCAATATACTGGCGGACACCTTAGTTCAGTAGAAAGAATTACTTTGTTTTTTTAAATATAATTGCCAGCTCCAAGCTCTATTACACTGGCTTCGCTTTTAAAATGAACCTGACATCTAACCCATTAATAAAAAGCTAGCGTTGAAATTTAGCCCGCGAATGAATGCGGGCCTTCAGCCTGTCGTGTAGTTATTCATTGCGGCA
>JBLIBL010000252.1:0-3555 GCA_047633355.1 Polaribacter sp. | reverse complement strand
TTCGAACGCCAAATTACCAATATCAAAATATTGCCTAATATAAATATTAGGCAATATTTTATCCAACTTTACATAATATACATTATACGCATAGTTTAAATCACATTAATAAATTCAAAAGCGTTCTCTTTGACGGACCCTGACAGCTTCCTTAAGTACTTTACCGAAATCATAAAATTTCATTAGCGAATAAGATCGAGCTTCATCTTATCTTTGGTATCTTATCCTACAAGGTTCACTTGCATCATTTAAAATGATTAGCCATGAATCACCATTGAACTTAGCCTTTTAAATATCAAAAAACCTCATAGTGGTCATTAGCTGCTTGTGATGATCAATCACCTGAATAACATTTAATTTTGTTTGCCAACCTTTCGTCCAGCCCCACTTTTTGCTCTTTTTAGTACATCAGAATGAACATATGTTCTGTCTGTAGTTGCCATTGTTGAATGCCCAAGGTCTTCCGATAAGTCCTTTAATGGTCTGCCTCGTTCAACTTCTAAACTGGCACCTGTATGGCGCAACCAGTGAGCGCTAAACGCTTGAAATTTAATGGCTTCTTCTGGTTTTTTCTGTATTTCAAGTTCAACCCTAACGGCGTTAAAGGTGTCAGTCACTATCTTTGATAGGTGTCTAGTCGCTAGACCACCACGACCTCTAATCTTTTGAATCATGGGCTCTTTTTCTCCAATTAAGGGGAGGAGAGACAAACCGCGGCTTATTCGATATCTTCGCAGGTAGGGTAGATAGTCAGGTGGGACTGTAATAGATCGTTTTTTACCCCCTTTCCCCAGTACTTTTACCCACCAATTGCCGTTTGAATCTTCTGAGAAATGGCCCATTTCTGGTATCCAATCCTTTTTTTCTGCAAACTCGGAAATTCTTATAAAAAATGTTTTTAAACTCACGATAAGGAATAAGTTTCGTTCAAATATCGGATCTGAATTAGCCATTTTGATTGATGTTTCAAGCAGCATATCCCATTGAAAATCTGACAGTCGCCGGTCATCTTTTATGGTGTCGTCTTGAATTAAAAGTCTACAGTCCTTTTTCGCGACTTTAGCTGGATTGCCGTAATAATATTCTTCGTCGTTTAGGTGTGTATAGAATGAAATCATTGCGGTAAATGTGGCGTTAAGCGTCCCAACAGTAGGCCGATATCCTTTGAGTATTTTTTTGTCTCTAGATGACTGCACTGGACCTGACATTTTGAAAGGTGCCCACAATGGATTAACTTTAAACGTGCCGGCTTTGATTACAAATTTTTCAAAACTCGTAAAACATATCCAATCCACATCTGGTTTATTACAGAATTCAATATACTCAAGAATTTCACTTTTTTTGAAGGTCACTATAGATTGTTTTCTTTTGATGAAACTCCACAATAGAAATTTTTCAACTTCAGATCTGAACCGCACATAAGTATTGGTCGATTTATTTCTACCTATGAAAGCTAAAAATTCTTGGCCCCATGACCAGGTCTGGTGACGCCACTCAGGTCCTGATGTTAAAAAATCAGAAAGCTCTGGATAATCCCGAATTGATATCTCCGCTATATTCTCTGACTTTGGAAATAACGGTATAGGCTTAATATCTTTTACTATTTTTGTCACTCGTTATACCCATCTTAATTAATATTTGGTTACGTTTAAAACAAGAATCAGAAGATTCTGTTAACCAGTAATGCTATGCCTATAGACACCCAACTAAATTATTTAATTAGACAACCAGTCCATACTGTAGGTGATATGAGAGGCATCGTTCTTAAAGCATATTCTAGACAGTATAAGCTTTAGTGACTTTATTAGCACCCTATTTTGTTTTAACACAGGACGCTCAACTAAAGCATTCGAGGTTCAATTGTCGACTTTGACACGTTTATTTCTAAATGAGTTATGTTCTAGTACCACTAAATCACTGGCTGTTAAACTAAGTGTGATCGTTATTAACGTAAAAGGACTCCCATTTATTTATAAATTTAATAATCAGTTAAGTATTTTAGTTGTTATATTTAAGAAATTTGGATGATATAGATGGTTTTAAACCTGTAATAAAGTTAGGTGCTTTAATTGGGCGTCCATAGATTGAACTAAATGATTTGAGAGCTTCTTCCTTTGAGGTTACCCTTGGCCTACATATGGTCGGTATTGAAGATAAGTTTTTTATTGCAACTACTGGTAATGAACTTAAAATGCATCTTATTAATCCGAATATTGAAAAAATTATGAGGGTAATTCATGGCAGTCAAAAATAGAAAATATACTCGTCCTGTTTATTTAGTTGATGGCAGCCGGACGCCTTTTTTGAAGGCACGTGGAAAACCGGGACCATTTAAACATGCAGACCTGGGTATCTACGCGTCCAGACCTTTATTACAAAGAATGCCGTTTTCCCCTGAGGACTTTGATGAAGTAATAATGGGTTCGACCATGCCTGGACCAGATGAAGCTAATATTGCAAGGATCGTTGCTCTGAGGCTGGGTTGTGGCGATAAAGTACCTGCCTATACGGTACATCGAAACTGTGCTTCGGGTATGCAGGCTTTGGATTCAGCTGCAATGTCGATTGCTTCTGGACGCTCAGATTTAATTTTGGCGGGCGGTATTGAAGCGATGAGTCAAGCGCCACTTTTGTTCCATCCTAAAATGGTTCGTTGGTTAGCCAGTTGGTGGCAAGCCAAAACCTTTTCGGCCAAATTAAAATCACTACGGGCCTTTAGACCGACTTATTTAGCGCCTGTTATTGCTTTATTGAAAGGCTTAACTGATCCCGTTGTTGGTATGAATATGGGACAAACTGCCGAACAGGTTGCTTATCGGTTTGGATTGACCCGTACCCAGATTGATGAATTTGCAATGAACAGTCACTTTAAATTACATCATGCGCAACAAAATAATGACTTGTCAGAAATAGAACCTATTTTCGACGCTATGGGTAATGTTTTTGCGTCTGATGATGGTGTGCGAGCAGATTCTACTATGGCAAAATTAGCTAAGTTGCGCCCTGCTTTTGATAAGCCTTACGGGCTCATTACACCGGGCAATAGTGCTCAGATTACCGATGGTGCTGCGGCGTTAGTCGTTGCGAGTGAAGATGCAATTAAACAGCATAATTTACCTATTTTAGCCAAGCTAGTAACGACTGAATGGGCTGCTTTGACGCCCACAGAAATGGGGCTTGGGCCTGCACATGCGATTGTGCCATTGTTAAAGTCACAGCGATTAAAAATGGATGCGATAGATTATTGGGAAATTAATGAGGCTTTTGCGGCGCAGGTGCTCGCGGTGCAAGCTGCGTTAAATGACGAGAGTTATTGTAAGGCACATTTAGGGTTGAAATCTGCCTTTGGAGAAATCCCGATGGATAAGCTCAATATTCATGGTGGTGGGGTTAGTCTTGGGCATCCGGTTGGTGCCAGCGGTGCGCGGATTGTTCTGCATATAGCAAAAATTTTAGAGTCGAAGAATGCACATAGAGGTGTTGCTTCTTTGTGTATTGGCGGTGGACAAGGTGGCGCCATGTTGATTGAACGGGAGGTTAGTTAAGTGAGCGAAG
>JBLIBL010000251.1:0-3561 GCA_047633355.1 Polaribacter sp. | reverse complement strand
TATCGCAACAAATAAATGCAGCATTTGACAAGTTTGATAATGCAAAAGTTAATTTTATTGTACATGGTGAAGCGAAAACCTTAATGGAAGTAAGAAGACAGAAAATCCGAAATAGAGATAAATCATGATATTTTAGGAACAAGAATCACTAAATAATCGTGAAAAAATATTCGAATTTCTTTTTAATTTTAATCAAAGTGCAGCAGAAAAACTGATCAAATTATTGAAGCTAAAGTTGAGAACTTACTAGAATGCCCACTAATGACTGAAAAAAGAGACCTTTTTCGTGAAAGATTGCTAATTATTCCAGAAATATCAATGATTATTTCTTATTGGGTCGATGGTGAAGCGATTAGAGTGATGCGATTTTTACACCAAAAGCAGAACTTCTCACCAGAGTAGAAGGCAACTAACACCCTCGTTAATGACTTGCAGATAAAATTACATAACAAATAAAATCATAGACTTAAGAAAATAAAGCTTAGGTTTTATTCTTTATTTGTAGCACATGTGTAGCGTTTTTATTTACTAATTCATTCCTTAAATAATATCACTGAAATGTCGCTAAATGCCACAAACCTGACCTAATTAACTAGTCAGAACAACCCTACTTTATGTTCACTTTGATACGAAACCGGACATTAGCCTAGGCTTATCTATCGATAAATAATCTAACGCAAAACAGCCATGCGTTAAATATTTAAATTGTTTGAAATTCCATCAAGAATCTGTCAAATCAAAAAATTATAATTTGGTTAAAATACCAAAAGAGGACATTCGATTAACAGTATTTTAGGTATTAAATTTTTATGAGTCTAAGTCGCTTTGTGGCACAAAGCGACTTAGACTTTTTGCACCGTTATTTTTTATATTGCCCCATATAGGCTCGGTTTCTTCCAGAAGCATGCAAAGATGACATAGCTATTTTGAAGAAGAAAAATGAATAGTTATGTTGCTTAGGAATAAGGTCTAAATTGGAATTGGACATAAATTAGTTAGGGGTCTTACTAATTTAGCTATCAATGGATTATTGAAAGTATTCCAAAACTACGTTTGAACTTTTACCTCGATATGTCAAATACAACCATCAATGTGACTGCGACAGTCATGCTACCAAGATGGGCTGCCGCCCCCGTTTATTACCCAAGAATTTTATGACTAGTTTCCACAAAAACACATCAAACATGTCATGTACTCACGTATACACTAATGTTTATGTTTCAATCTCAAATGTTCATTGAGTGAGGTAACTTTAGCTCTTGCAACTGGAATTGTGCGGTCAGCATCAACTAATTTAACTAATGTGTTTCTTGCTTCTCGATGTAACTGAGAAATTAAGCTTAGGTTGATGATATAGCTTCTATGAACCCTCATGAATTGGGCTGAATCTAACTGACTTTCGAAGTCCGCCATCGTTTCTTCAGTAACGATTGTTTTGAGCTGGCATTTTTTCTCGCCTAAAACAGTAAGGTTGACCTGCTGGTAGCGGCCAATGCTCTCAATATAACTGATGTCACTGTCAATAAGTCGATGTTTGGTTTTGCCATCATAAACAAAAACTTCAGACTCAATGTCAGGAACTGTTTGAAGAGATAATCGCTCAATTTTTTTAATACATCGCTCAAGTCGACTTTGACGAACTGGTTTAAGCAAATAGTCAACAACCTTTGTATCAAAGGCTGTGAGTGCATGTTCTGCATAGGCTGTTACAAATACTAAATGATAATCAATATGTTCGGTAGTTTTTGCCACCATGAAACCGTCCATGATGGGCATTTCAATATCCATAAAGACAATATCGGGAGAAAGTTGACATATCGCCTGAACACCCTGCTGAGGGTCATTATAACAACCGATAACCTGCACTTGTTTGAATGCATCTAGACTACGTTTTAGCGCTTGGGTCGCTGCGGGTTCATCGTCAATCAAGAGAACGCTATACATCCTCTTCTCCGTTAAAGTTATAGTTTATTGTAATCAATGCAGTGACCATCTTGTTGGAAAAACCAATAGAAAATTTCGCATTATTATACACAAGTCCTAGGGTATCTGTGATGTTTTTATGACCACTTCCTGGCGTAAAATTGGGTACGTCTATTTCTGGCCAACTGTTGCTCACCATGATCGATAACTGCCCTTTTGAGGATTGCGCCTTTACGGCTAGACGTATGTTTTTATTGGTTTTGCTTAGAGCATGTTTAATCACATTTTCTACCAAAGGTAGGATCAACATAGGTGGAATATCGAAATATCGACTTGACTCGGCAACTTCTACTTCCATATCCAATCGTTCTGCAAATCGCGCTTTTTGAATCGTTAAGTAGTGCTGAATGAGTTCGATTTCATCGTTAAGCGGAATGCGTCTTTTGTCTGAAATGGCCATCGTGCCTCGTAGAAGGTCGCTCAATTCAAAGATAAGCTCCTGCGCCAATTCAGGACGCTCTGGAATTTCATTATATAGTAAATTTAACGTGTTAAAAAGAAAGTGAGGATTGGCCTGAATACGTAATAAAGAGATCTCCGATTGTTTCAGTGACATTTCCAACTCGATGGCTTTTCGTTTGAGATGCAGGCTGTGTATAACCGTCGTGTAGATAGTGACTTGGAGTAACAGGTTGAAATAGGTAAGTAGCTTCAATCTGGATAGTTGTATGGTGGACACTAAATCAAAGGTTAGCACCTTGGGGCTGAACGATGTCCCTACGGCAATTGCTATCGACATGAGTACTAGATTGGCAAAGACCGCATGTAAAAGTTGATGACTTAAAACTTCAGGAAACAAGGTGTCAGACACTTTTCGTAATGCCCAAAACATCGCACAAATAGAAAAAATAACCAGTGGCACACGATAGATCAAAATAATAAATTGCGGCTTATCAAGAACCGACATCACATAATAGAGCGCGGAGCAAACAATAATGGAATTAATCAAAGGCCATGCTAAAAGAAGCATAAGATCATGGCGTGATAAGGACAATCGGTGAAATAGTAACGTCAAAATATGCACTCCACTTTTTAAAAAGATTAATTATAGACAAAGGGTGAAGGTTTCATAACCCACTCATAACCGAATTGTTACCACTGGTGACATCGCAACGTTAACTGAGTTAATTAACCTATAAAATAGAGCGATATTTAGTCATCACTGTTTATCAAAATGAATTATCAATACCGTTATAAAAGCGTCTTACTTGTCTTATTCCTTACGTTAAGTCTTACAGCATGTAAGCAGAATACCCCCAAAAAAGTATCCCCAAAAATTAAGCTTGTTAAGACAAGTATTGTGAATGATGGACAGCATCAGGTTCGTTATTTTACAGGGCATATCGAAGCAAGCCAAACCCTCGATATGAACTTTAGAATATCGGGAGAACTGATCAAGCTGCCTATAAAATCAGCACAAAGAGTTAAAAAAGGGCAGCTTTTAGCGCAGTTGGACAACAGTCAACAACAAATCAATAAAAAAACACAACAAGCCTTGTTAAAACAGTCTAAAGCAGAGTTTGAGCGAGCGAAGACGCTAATACATAAAAATGCGATCAGTCAGGCTAATTTGGATGC
>JBLIBL010000250.1:0-3581 GCA_047633355.1 Polaribacter sp. | reverse complement strand
CGTTGCCTTACGAATAACGCTGCTCAAAGACTCTATGGCATTAGTCGTGTAAATAGCTTTTCTGATGTCGTCAGGGTATTTAAATAGCGTATTTAAATTTTCCCAGTGCTTACGCTAAGAGCGACTAATTTGGGGGTATTTTGAATCCCAAGTCTCAGCAAAGACATCCAGCTCCCATAACGCTTCATCCTCAGTTGCAGATTTATAAATAGATTTTAAATCTGCAGCCACTTTTTTGTAATCGTTGTACGGAACATATTTCATCGAATTTCGCACCATGTGTACGATACAGAGTTGAATATCTGTTTCAGGGAATACCGCATTGATTGCATCTGGAAATCCTTTGAGGCCGTCTACGCAGACAATCAAGATATCGTTTACGTCTCGATTCTTTAATTCAGTTAAAACATTTAACTAAAATTTAGCACCTTCATTTTCTGATATCCACATTCCTAAAAGTTCTTTGCGGCCTTCCAAGTTAACGCCTAGAGCCAAATATACAGCTTTGTTAATCACACGCTTATCTTGTCGAATTTTTAGTACGATGCAGTCGAGATAAACGATAGGGTAAACCGAATCAAGTGGCCTGGTCTGCCATTCAATAACTTGATTGATCACTGCGTCGGTCACTTTCAAAATAAGCGATGGAGAAGCATCTGCACCGTACAGCTCTTTGAATGTTTTAACAATTTCTCGATTGGTCATACCTTGAGCGTATAAAAATAAAATTTTATCGTCCATCGAAGTAAACCGAGTTTGGTTTTTCTTAACTATTTTGGGTTCAAAGCTACCCTCACGGTCGCGAGGTGTGTTGAGTTGAATATGACCATCTTCAGTCATTAACGTTTTTCCGTTGAGCCGTTACGACTATTTACTCCGGAGGTAACGTCATGCTTTTCGTAGCTCAGGTGATCATCCAGCTCAGCATTAAGAGCCCGCTCGATGGTCACCTTGGTTAACATCTGACGAAAACTATTTAGATCTTCTTCAGTTTTGATGATTTTAGCTGCTTCGATAGCAAATGCTTCTAGTGCTTCTTTGTTGATAACTGCTCATCCTTGGCCATTACTGGCTCTATGATAAACAGTTACACAGATTTAAGTACAGTCTCAAATTTCGATCTAAACTTATCTTTCAGAGTTCACCCTATTAAAACAGTGCCATTTACCACCGACTATCTAAGTACTTTATTACTGTGTGCCCTAAGTGATCTTTCCCCGATAAAACGGACACATAATTATTCATGCTGCTAATGTTTTGTATTCTATCGGTGAGCAGTAATCGATCCCCGAGTGCTTGGTTTTGTTATGTGTTTATATTTTCTCAATTTCTACGTTTTAACCATTTTAATAAATTCAAATGAAAAATTGTACACATCCCCCGGCCACCTTGCTGACAAATAGTTTCTGTCTTTCACAAAAAAGCCCCTTTTTAACTTACTATGGTTATCTCTAAAAATTGGAGGTGGGCCTTTTTTAAAATTTTCGTGGTCAGATAAAACGGATTTGACTTCATCTTCAACGGAAATATCAGGATAAGTAAGATAATAGTCACTTAACCATAGTCGAGTTAAGTTATAGCCGAATAATTCTTGTGATTTTAATAGCGACGTAGTTTTGTATTCATGAATAACGGCTTTGTTTGATTCTGGATCAACACTTCTTGCTGCTAATACAACCCCATGACAGATTGCTCCAACAGGTTTTTGTGCAATAAAAAAGTCAACAACAAGAGCTTGTAGTACTTTTGACTCCAAATACTCTTTAACCCCTTTATCGTGACCTCCTGGCAACAAAAGTGCATCAAAATATACCTCTTTAACATCTTCATATTTTATGGGATTAGAAAATGAATGACTAGATTGCATTTCAATACATGCATCAACTGCATCCTGTCTTGCTTGTAAAATTGATTTCCAAATTCCTAAATCGATACCTTTTAGCATCCTAACGTCAGGCGATGCTTTAGTACCCGCAGGAGTAGTAAAAACAATTTCAAAACCAGCCTTGGATAGTAACCTCCAAGGTATGGCGACTTCAGTTGGATCAAATCCATAAGAAGGGAGCGGAATTAATACTTTTTTCATATTTATCTCACTAACTTATTAATGATTGGCACCTACGCTAATCTTCATATAACGAGGGTGTAGAAAAATACGATATTTAGACATGTTTCCCTACTCCTCAAAAGTTCCGTTTAATTTGATCTGTTTTATTGAGCTTTATAATATTGCCAATAATATTCGAGCATATCGCTCACATTGTCAAACATGAGCTCAGACCACTCTAGAATCGACTGCTCAGTACCCCTGATAACACTTACTAGGCCAAATTCACTACCTTACTATTCTTACACAGCTTTTCTATATTGTTCACCATGCCGTGCATTAGCCACTACGCGGTCGCTTTAGCTTCACCACGTAAGCCTATTCAATTCAAACCTTTGTTACTTGTAATATTTCCGAAGACAGACTCTATCGTCCACATTCTTCGGCTGTACATACGACGACCTTCTGGACTATCGATTTTTTGTTTCATTGAACCTAAACAGGTCACTTTTTCCTGCTGGGCAGATGCATGAATTATTATCTAAGTTAACCGTGAAAATTGAACTATGCAATACTGCATCGTAGCTTCAATTGAAAAACCAGTATCTGCCGTTAAAACTAATGACGACTTAAAAATACCATCTCCAAAGTTTTTCTTAATACCTTCAACCATTGATTTTAATGTAGCCTGTTCTTGCCCCATACCAAAAGATTGCGCATGAACAATAATTTGAACTAACAAAATTAGCAATCGTAGTGAAATGTAGTTGGCGGCCAGCCGCTAAGGCAATGAACTTCAAATCTGTTTTACATAAACATTCAATAACGCGACTCGAAGTATGACCCCGATAGTAAGCATAAAAAATAACACGTAATAACAACACAGGCGGATAGGCTTTACGGCCTACATTTTTATTTTACCTTATTTATTGAGCTAGATTGAGTGATTAATCTATTGATCTAAAGACTGAACGCCGCCAACAACTGCGTAGCAAGCTGTCACTTAAATTGCTTCGCAATTTGAGTGACAGTTTGCGGAGTCAGGTTGCTTGGCCTTGTTAACCCATTATTTTTTTGGCCGGCCTTCTATTCTCTTCCATGAAGTCAGAAAACCTTGACCAACTTAACCTAAGTTTATTTACGTAGTTTCCTTTTGGCATCCACTCAATGTTCCTCTTGCTAATCAATAGGGTTCCTAGCTTTCCATCGTTATTTTTTACAACCACTTCGAAATCAGTGTGTGTCACCTCTACAGATGCCTTGATATTAATTTTAACTTGATTTGCCATATAAACTCGTGTTAAAAATTTTCTATGCATTTTTCACCGATCGAACTAACTTTAGTAATTGAAACTCGATAGTCATCAAAGTTAAGGTCATACCTGATTAAATCTTCAATTGATTTAAAATTACTTTCAGTCATGACTGCCATTGAGTACTTTTAGAATTTATATTCATATAAATTGTTCGAGAAAAATGAGGCCAATTAAGCATTAAATTATCAGACAAATCGAATCTACGGTCTTTGCTTCTA
>JBLIBL010000249.1:0-3604 GCA_047633355.1 Polaribacter sp. | reverse complement strand
ACTTTTTATGTGTTAGTTGTTTATTTTGGGTCAGTTGGTGTTGTAAGAGGTCGACATGCCATTCCAGCAGGGTTGATAGGTGATTTGGTTGGGGCGATTGCAGCAGTATTTTTGTGTAAGTTATTGCTTACTTGAGTGTAATGGATGGCAAAATTAGGGGTGACCTAACTTTATTTTAGCAGTACAAGTTGTTAATAATATCAAGGATAATTACATCGAATTTGACTCAGATATTTAATAATATCTTTACATAGAATCTTCTCGTCTTTTAATTAATCTACATTTACTCGAATTACGGTAAAATCTCAAACCCAGTCTATAATTGACTCATTAATAATAAAATCATTTCTTACAAGTGACAGATGAGATACCGCAGGGGTATTAATGGAATTCAACGATTATTTAAAAATTCTTGCAGAAAAAGACGGATCCGATCTGTTTTTATCAACAGGCGCACCACCAAGTGCCAAATTTCATGGCAGTTTGATGGCGATTGACCGCAAGATCATGGCGCCTGGTGAAGTGAGTGCAATTGCTAAAGGTATTATGAATAGCGAGCAAAATGCTGAGTTTGAGATCAAACCAGAAATGAACCTAGCCATATCTCTGTCGGGTGTTGGGCGATTTAGGGTCAATATTTTTAAACAACGAAATCAGGTTTCTATGGTGATCCGAGCGATTAAAGTCGATATTCCCAATTGGCGCTCATTAAATTTACCGGATATTCTACCTAAACTGATGATGCAAAAACGGGGGCTTATTTTATTTGTTGGAGGTACAGGATCCGGTAAATCAACCTCTTTGGCGGCGTTAATTGATTATAGAAATTCAAACTCATCGGGACATATTATAACTATCGAAGATCCGATTGAGTTTGTACATCAGCATAAAAAATCAATTGTTAATCAAAGAGAGATAGGCGTTGATACAGATAATTATGAGGATGCTTTAAAAAACACATTAAGGCAGGCTCCTGATGTCATTTTGATAGGTGAAATACGTGATCAAGAAACCATGGAGCATGCTTTAGCTTTCGCCGAAACAGGTCATCTATGTATTTCGACGCTACATGCAAATAACGCTAATCAGGCCATCGATAGAGTGATTAATTTCTTCCCAGAAGAGCGGCATAAACAACTCTTATTAGATTTGTCGCTTAACTTACAAGCATGTATCTCGCAGCGTTTAATCCCAACAGTAGACAATAAGCGTTGCGCGGCAATTGAAATACTTTTAGGAACTCCAAGGGTTTGTGACTTGATAAAAAAGGGAAAAATTGATGAGATAAAAGAGGTGATGTTAAAGTCAGAAACACAAGGCATGAAAACCTTTGATACCGCACTGTTAGATTTATATACTCAAGAAAAAATATCCTATGAAGAAGCTCTAAAAAATGCTGATTCTAAGAATAATTTAGCTTTAAAAATAAAGCTTTCAGGTAAGCCTCAAGTAGCTAATTCGCAAGTAGCCAATCCTCAAGCATCAAATTCTAATAAAGCTTCAGCAATCCAATCAATATTGCCATCGAGTGAAATAATTTCCAAAAAATCAGATGGCTCTAACAACCAAAATCACTCGTTAGAGAATCAGAACAAAACTAAAGTTGCTAGTTTAACTGAAGAGAAAGCGTCCATTTCTTTAGAGTCCTCAGGCCTTTCTTTAGAACCAATGAATACCTTTGAGGCAAAGGATGATGTTTTTTAATCTTAATATGGAAATAAGAATGACCCTAACGCCAATTTATGAACTAAAGTAATTCTTTAAACCAATTGATATTTTTTACATCATGTTAACCAATAAATAATTATGAAACACAACTCCCCGTATCTCTTTTTGCTATTATTGTTTTAGGTTTACTTCTTTCCGTCGGACTTATCGCACAAGAATTGCCTAAGCCAGAGTATTAAGCTCCTATAAAAATTGTGTTCGTTAAGATAACGCATCTTCCAGTTTTCTATTACCTGATGGCACTCCTACAGTGCTCTATGTTGAATTTTGCCAATTAATAAAGTAGATACGGGGATCTGTTTTCGAAGTAATAATGGAAAAATCCTAAATTAAGTGAATTGAAAGGCAAAAAAAGTGGGTGTTCAACAGAATATTTTTCAATATAGTTATTTATGAAAAAATCATCCTGAAATTGAAATTGAAATTGTTCTTTTTGATGAAAGCCAGGATGCACTTTTACAATTATTAAATCGAGAGCTAGTCGCGATTGTGTGTGAAGTATCTTATCTGAATACTCAGATAGCGAAAATTGAATTAACGGGTGTTTTTAGTCTCAGTGATGAAGTGATATTAACCAACGAAGTCTATGTTTTTATTCCAAAAGGAAACCGAAAGGTATTAAAACTGATTAATGACGGGATCCAACAAATGCAGGTGGAAAAATTACTTTCTTTGGAGAATAAATGGTTCCCTCAACTCGAACCTTTTTTTACCGTTAAACGTTTACTCAATATGTTGACCAAGCAGGAGAAAAAATGGTTGAACTCTCATAAAACACTCAGTTTATGAGTCGATCATGAATGGTCTCCTTTTGAATATGTTGATTCTGATGGGCGATTTGTAGGTGTAAGTTATGAATATGTTGAGTTGTTAAATGATAAACTTAATATAGGTTTTTGGCCTGATTTTGATAAGTTTTGGTCGGAAGCACTAGCCGCTATTAAAAAAGGAGAAGTAGATGTACTTTCAACAATTATGAAAACAAAGTAGCGGTCTAAATATATAAATTTTACTAATCCATACATATCTCTCGAATCAGTTACCACCACACGTGAAAATTCCTTTTATGTACAAAATATTGATGATCTGTCTGGAAACAGAGTTGGAATGATCAAAGGCTATGCTTTTGAAGATATTGGATGCGCCAGTGTTAGATGGGTATTCTGCAACGCAAGTAATAAGAAATGAAATGCCATTAAAGAAACTTCCAATAATAGCTTTATCCGCTAACGTGATGAGTGAAGATAGCAACAAATCTTTAGCATCAGGTATGTATGCTCATATTGGAAAGCCTATCAATGTGGAACTGTTAGTCAGCAGTATGGCAAGTTATTTATAAAACATTAGAATTCAGATGCCTTGCGATAACTTTTTATTGACGAAATCATACCAAAATCGACTTCTTTCAAAGTCGACCTTATCTCGATATTAACTTGTTTTCAAAGCTATGCTATTTCAAAATTTTAGGTTAGCGTTCTTTTCGATTATTTTTCTTTCCAGATGAACGATTTGTAGAGCGAGCTTTTGGTTGCGAGTTTGAACGGGAACTAGCGCTAGATGAATTTCTTTGCCGAGTTTGATTGCGTTCAGCTCTTTCATTTCGATGAACCTTAATAGGTGGAAAAGTTGGCTCAACTCTTCTTTGAATATTTCTTTCAACTGGAGGATTAACCATTCTATCAGGAGTTATTTGTGTTCTTGTATTTCGGTTATTGTTCCTGTTATTTGCATTTTGGTTATTTGTATTTCGGTTATTTCGTTCGTTAATTGTGACTCTTCCATCACGAAGCTCACGTTGTAATCGTTCTCGAGTTACTTCAGGTGTAAGATTTCTTGCGCGGATATTTGAATTATCATTTCTAGCACCAACACTTTC
>JBLIBL010000248.1:0-3622 GCA_047633355.1 Polaribacter sp. | reverse complement strand
CTTGAGATGTGTTTAAGGCATTGCTGAGGTGATTCCCCCAAACGACGACTTGACGACCGTTGACATCTAGTACTGCACCTATTTGCGGATTACCTTGAGTATCTAATACTTCTAAAATTGGGTATTTTGATAAGATACCAACAGAAGACGTTGTATCCTGACCTGCCCAAAGCTTCATACTTAAAGCTTTTGCAAGTCTTGCATTGGCACCCTCAGCATCTTGAGTAAAAATAATATCAGCGTTTAAGATGACTAGCTCAGCGACCGCGTTGGTAAATGCCTTGTCTGTAGCTGTTAAGCTGCTACCTAAATTAGCAGTCAATACTTTTAGTTCAGTTTCATCGTTATAAGTATTTGTAGTCGATTCAACAGGTACAACACCATGTTCAGTGTTATTTACTGATGTAATAGGATCGGCCCAAACAGGTCCAGTATAAGGGATAGAGTCACCAGTTTTTGTACCTGATTCCTGTTTACAGCCTCCTATTAACGCGAGGGTAATTGCTAGTGTTAGGGCTTTTTTCATTACTGTCACCTTTATCAGTGGTTCTATTAAGTGTTCAGACAATTACCTGAACAACTTAACTTAATTAATTATTAGTTCCATTATTTATAATCTTTATTAAGTTTCAATGCAACGGTAGTGCCTTTCGTTACCTTTCGTTAATTGAGGTGTTGATAGAATTACATATTCACAAATATACATTTAATTCTTTTAAATTAGACTGTTAAGATGAATGAAAGGGCCTGATAAAAAGGGGGAGGATAAGAGGATAAGTCAGTATATGACTTATTTATCAAGGAAATGGTTGATCTTTTGTTAAACAATAATCAATTTAACCCCTGATTGTTCTAACGCTAACACATAAGAGTCTTGGATGTCAGCGTCTGTGATAAATGTTGTAACGTCCTTTAAACTACATATTTTATGAATGCCGGATTGATTGAATTTTGATGAATCTGAGACGACAATGATTTCTTTGGCGACCTTACACATTGTTCTATTTAAACTTGCGTCAAGTTCAAAATGTGTGGTGATATTTGAATGAAAATCAACGCCATCAGCACCAAGAATCACTTTATCGAAATGATATCGTTCAATACTGTCTTCTGCTTGTTTTCCATAAAAAGACATGGATTTTTGTCTTAATATTCCACCGGTCATTAAAACTTCAAAGTTTTTATATTTAAGTAGATTACAAGCAACATTGATCCCATTGGTCATCACGACTAACCGTCGGAATTCTGATAAATAGTTGGCAACTTCAGCTGTTGTTGAACCAGAGTCAAGAATAATGGCATCACCGTCATTTATTTCAGCTGCAGCCCGCTGTGCTATTAGTTTTTTTACTGCCGGTCTTATTATTAATTTATCAGCTAGAGAATGTTCAAGCACTCTTTCACTACTAGCCATTGCTCCTCCTCGGCAGCGAATAAGCAAATTATGAGAGTCAAGATATCTTAAATCAGAACGAATGGTAACTGTTGAAATGTTATATTGGGATGCCAAGTTATGGACATTGACTTTGCCAATTTCCATAACCGTTTGAATTATATTATGACGCCTTTCTTTCGTATTCATTAATTACATTACTTCCTGTATGAGAGCTCATCAACCTTAAGGAATATACAGTTTAATAAATTATATTACAATATTGGAATAGCTTCGATTTCCTTCATCTTAATCTACTTTGAGTTTAACTCCCACTTTGCACATTACTTGAATGAGCTAATATATACATAAAATACATGAATGGTACGATTCTAAATTTATTACTTATTTTTCAAGTTAAGTATCGGGAAATAGCTTTTATAAAAAATTGATGAAGGACTTCAATATGTGTGTTTGGATATTTGAAAAGTATTAAATAATGATCAGCTAGCATTGTAATATAAACATATCGTTACATTACAATTTTTTGCAACAAAAATGTGGTTAATAACCCACCAAGCAATAGCTGAAACATTGATTTTTATAACAGCTTCCGAAGTGCTATATGTCAATATTAATAAGGTTTTTTTTAATAATATGAATCTTTTTGTTAAATTACTTTTGTTCAAGTGAAAGTTAGTGAAGCCATCCGACCTTGCTTTTGTTTTTTTTTATGGTAATAATTAAAATAAGCCGGTATCCATTATTTAAAATAATTGATACGTTGTTTTCATAGGTGGTCGCTGTTCTAAATAACAGAAAAGAATACTAGGAAGAAGAAAGTATGAAAAATTATAAGATAAAATATCTGAGTATGTTAATAAGCAGTGTCTTATGTACATCTACAGTTGCTCAAACAAGCCCTGAACAAGAAATTACTGTCATAAAAAAACAAAATGATTCAACGGCAAAGAAACTGTTGGTTAATGCAAAGAAAAAGAGCGAAGACAAAAATGAAAGCATTGACGTTGCAGATGACAAAACTGAAGTCATTCAAGTTTATGGCGTTAGAGGCAGTTTAATTAAGTCTATAGCAATTAAACGCCAATCAGTTAACATTGTGGATGCAATAAGTTCAGAAGATATTGGAAAATTACCTGACGTTAATATTGCTGATGCATTGTCACGGATCTCTGGTATTACCGTTAACAGAGATCCTAATACTGGCCAGGCACAATCGATTAATGTTAGGGGGTTATCAGGCGAATATAATGTTACCACCTTAAATGGCAGAAAACTGGCAACAACCAATTCAGGTAGAGATTTTCATTATGATGTACTCTCTTCAGGTATTATTTCAAGTGTCGAGGTTGCTAAATCACCATTGGCTCATATGGCTTCCGGTGGTATTGGCGCATCAATTGATATAAAAACAGTTCGCCCTTTAGCTAATGATAAAACAGAAGTAATCTTTAAATTTGATGATTTTTATCAAGAGCTATCAGGCAATCACAATCCTAAATTCTCTATTTATTCTAATTACAACCATGAATCTGAATTTGGGATTGCTGCAGGCTTAATTTATTCAAAAACAGGTAACCGCGTGGATACGGTTCGTAGTGATGGTATAGGGCGTGATGGATCGCACTCTGTTCAAGATGAAGATGGTGAATTTTACACTGTTCAAGCCGATAACTTCCTTGGTATGAACTTTCAAAATGGTACAACAGATCAAGAAAGGCTCAGCGCCAATTTGTCTTTACAATGGGTACCAGTCAATGAATTAGACGTTACGTTGGATGTTTTATACAGTACCTTCGACCAACGCTATAAAGGCTCTAGCATTGCATTAAGTGCAAATCAGCCAGTCTACCCTAATCATGGTACTTATACCCAATTTGGCATTAATGATTTATTAACACCTCGTTGGGATCCTGCTACAGGTGAAGCGCGATTAGATGACAATGATCAAGTGGTTTATCTAGGTATTGCAGACCAGATTACTATCGATGATTTGTATCTGATTGATTTAGCCAACACAGCGAAAAACAGAAATACTGAAACACAATCTTTTGGACTGAATGCGAGTTATGATTTTGACACGGTGACACTGGCTATTGATCTTGCACATTCTTCTGCGGTGGATAAAAACCAGGGAGATAATTACTATATTGTGACTCGTTCGGGTATTCAAGGCGCAAAATTTGATTTTCGTACCGACAACCTTATGCCTGATGTAATCTTAAGTGA
>JBLIBL010000247.1:0-3646 GCA_047633355.1 Polaribacter sp. | reverse complement strand
ACTGCCGCCACATTACACGCTCTGCATTATCATCAGGAAGACGTGTTCGACATCAGATTGAACATAACAGGACAAGTTGATGGTTTGTTAGAGAAAATGTTAGACATTCCACTGCTCAGTGATGAAAAATTATCACCGGAACAAATACAACATGAGCTGGACAACAATGTCCAAGGCATTTTGGGTTACGTAGTGAAATGGGTTAATCAGGGAATTGGCTGCTCTAAGGTGCCTGATATAAACAATCTTGGCTTAATGGAAGACAGAGCCACGTTAAGAATATCTAGTCAACATATAGCTAATTGGTTGATGCATGGGGCAGTTACTCAAGCCCAGGTAGAGGCATCGATGTTGAATATGGCAAAACTGGTTGATGAGCAGAATAGTCAAGATCCTGAATACATTTCAATGACTCCTAAAACTGACAAGCCTATCGCTTTTCAAGCCGCCCATGAGCTGATATTTAAAGGTAAAGACCAGCCTAATGGATATACTGAACCTTTGCTGCATGCCAAAAGAGCAGAGTTAAAACACTCACTTAATCAAACAAATTAAGGTTGATCTAATTCTTTGGTAAAAACGTGTTTACCAAATATGCTTTTTATCAGTGATACTCCGCTTTTACACAATAAATGATAAATAAGGATATGCAGCGGCATTTTTTGAAAGTGACCCCTTATTAGTATCATAAATTCAGCCGTCGCAAAAAATTTTGGTTGGCATATTGGATGATTAGGTACTAATGACTTTTCGTAGATAAAGTCTAAAAACATAATGTTCCACGGGCAGAACTGATTTATTTCATATTGCACAGACTCAGGAATGTCTGTTTGCAATATTTTTTGGGCGTATCGACAGGCGAGAAATAGCTCCAACTGAAAATCAGTTTCTTTGGATAGCGATAAAAGTGATTGCCAATAATCACGATCACTGTGATAGGTCATTAAAGTATGAATATCAATTAAATCTCGATATCCTTTTTTGACATCTTCATTAAAAAACAAATGGATTAAACTGTGTAAGGTCATGCCAGCATAGCTCAATATTTGAAAGCCATCTTCTGTAGTGACACTATTTGAAGCAAATTTATCAGCATCTATATGACGACCAGAAATAATTGGCACAATATTGTGATGAATATCGACAATTGTTCCCCTTTTTCCATGCCTTAAAGGAGGGATTTCATGGGCCCATTTTCGATAATATTTTTCATCGTGTTCTGTTAATTCTTCTGACAACCAACCAAATAAGCAGAGATGCTTTTCAATATCATCAATAGCAGGCTTGTCAGCTATAATATCAATATCATTATAAATACGAGTCTGCCCTACTCTTCCATCCGAAAGTGTATAGCCTGCTCCTTTTAAAAAAATAAGATACTTTCGCTCACTTTTACCCAAAGTCCTTATTAAATCACTAACCTCGAATTTAACTTGCTGTTTATGATTTTCAGCCAATACATCTGCATTTAAAAAATGTCTTTGAGTTTGAACAGGGATCTGTTCGAAGATACCTGCCCGCTTAAACTCAGCTGAATAACAGGCTAACAACTGTTGATTTCGCAACACCAACACTAATTGCTGCCATTGTTTAGGCGAAAACATTAAAGCAGTTTCCGGGGCAACATATGCCTGACAAACATCTTGAGCAATTAGATTACCCATTCTTAATAATTTCCTGTTCTAGAAAATCAGCTACCTGAGCCAAATCGCTATGAAATATTTCAAAAGTTTGTACACTCTCGATAACTTGAGTCAGCGTATTAAAAGCCGTACTCCGCAATACACTATAATTAAAGGCATTTTCTACCAATTGCATAAAAGCTTGAGATTTATCCAGTTGATAAATTTGTAAATTTTGATTGGCTCGGTAATTAGGAAAAACTATCCCAACCAGCTCAGCAGTTTGTTTTTGATTGTTCCAACTCAAATCCGGTGGAGACAAATGAATTACATCGCCTTTATGGGTATCTAAAGCAATATTTGAAAATTTTCCTTCTGGGAATAACTTTTTCGCAATATCGATTGATTGATTTTTTAAACAAATAGGCCTTACAAAAGGCACTACTGTTTTTGTGTTAGGAATAATCAACGCCATTTCATCAGACAATAAACGCCAGCCATTATGGGATAAGTAAGCGGTAAGTGTACTTTTCCCAGATCCTGGTGGCGCAGGAAATAATATCGCTTTATTGCCCTTAGCTAACACGGCCGAATGAATGATTACATGCTGAACTTCGTTTCCTGCGACTGTCCAGTTCATGCCCCACTCTAAAAAAGCATAGGCCTTTTGAAGATCTAATGGTTTGAAAGGTTCTTGTTGGTCGCAAAAAAATCGGGCTTGTGGTTTGATAAAAGAACGGATACCAGAAGACTTTCCTATCGACAATTCATAATCTGCTACATTCTTACTTAGTTTTCTAAAACGGCTACCGTAGATAGTGGACAGGTTCTGAATAACTTGAGGAAGAGCCGTATTAACTGAAAATGAAAAAGGATGTAAATCCAAATAATAGTCGGTATGCATTAGTGTTTTAACCAGCCTATAGTTGGATAAAGCCTTTGTTGACAAGTGAACTGACTATCAACAAGCTTTGTTTTGGAGTGGTCGAGTTTTGGTATGAGACAGTCAAATCAGTTAACTCTGATTCAGTTAAATTAACACTTAAGGTTTCACCAGTCATTGGATGCAAAAACGTACAACCAGAATTATCAGAAAAGGAGTACATAAGCACTCCTTCTTCTAAAATATACCCAACCATCAAGTCACGTTAATCAAAGACAAATTGACGTACCTACATGGTAAGTATCAATAGTCTCGCCGAGCAACACACCAACAGTTGATGGGTCTAATGATGCTTCATTATACAAATAGCTAGCATAAGCAGAAAGTGAACCATGTTGAGTAGCAGCAGGGTAGTAGATGTTATAAGATCCATGATTCGATGCGTTTAAATACATCGCAACCATATGAAAATTCACATTACTCGGACCGCCTAGTCCATTGCCACCTCCACCTGGGTTTTCAATCACTTCTTTCATAGTTTTGCCTAGATAAGTATTAACTCCATCTTTATGAATAGGATCACCAAGGAACACTGCAGAAAATAATTTATTAGGATCGATTCCCCAATTGCCTTGATGATTCATCCAATAACCAGCAGAAAGTAGTTCTGTACAACCCCCGTCATTCCAATCGGAACCGTGACCGGAGGCTACTATTGAACCCGCCATACCGGCCCACGCTGAACGACCCGGTATGGAAGCAATTACCGCTCCTGCTGCTGTTCGTTTCAAAAATTTGCGGCGTTGTTCGGTATTTTTAGAAACCGAAGATTCTATTCCTTTTGGATTATCAAGACTCATAAAATTCCTTAATTTAAATTCTTTTATTAACTGCCGACACCTATCATGATTTTGCAGCAATTATCGAGCCAGATTACAACTCACTGTTTTATAACAAAAAATAAAAATCGCTATTTAAGTTATGTAAAGAATGGTGACACTATTGGACTTCTAGTTTTACTTTACATTTAGGCCCTTTCGTTTAGCAAGCTCCATCAAGTACTTAACCGGTATGGCATAGCTAATACCAGATGGTTTTTCAAGCACGGTTTCTTTCGATTCTTTTACAAAAACTTTGTTTA
>JBLIBL010000246.1:0-3675 GCA_047633355.1 Polaribacter sp. | reverse complement strand
ATAACTCAACTTGAACCTTGCCATAATTTTTCTGCAGCTCATGTTCGTCAAAAAACCACTCTGTGAATAGCTCAAATGCTAAAATAATCATAATTGGCAATAGTGACAAACCTAAACACTAAACAATGCTTTCAGAATAATTTTTTTCTTTAGCACTCGTATCGATGAATAATATTATTATTTATGGTTTGCCAATAACTTAACGCTAACTTTGTTTATTAGTCAGTATCAGCTAGTCACAGAATATAAAATATAGCTTCGATAACATCCCATAATTTTAACGCATGAAAAAGTAGATTAGCTATGTTTATTTCAAAAACATAGAGGTGTTAAGGCTACTCAGTAATAGGAATAAGAGTAGATGAAATATAGCGTACCAATTAAGATTGAAGCCCGTTTTGTTTACAAAGCCATCCAAATGTAAAATATTATCGGCTAGCCGCAAAGAGTTAAAAACAACTACATACTTTCACTATTGCTTAAAACGGCTATGTATTCAAATCAACCCATCGTAGGCCCATTTTTTATGTTACATGCGGTCAGAACTTTAAATATATGACAGTCTTCAATGTGCCATTAGCGGTCATTGGGCACTGACGTGGTCAACCTAATACGACCACCCCAGTTAAGCTATTTTTGTAATTCATTGTTTTGTTGTTCAAAGTTATTAGGGCTTTGGTAATTCAAGTACGAATGAAGTCTATGACTGTTATACCACATGGTCATGTGATTCAATATGTCTTGTTGGGCGCTAAATCGAGTTGAGTAATTACGCCAATGTACCCGCAAATAGCCATATCAGATAGTACCCCTTGAAGGTGCTTTTGTGGTTCAGTCTTGAAACCAAGCTGACTTATTGATTTGGGATGGGGTTTAAAAAATTTTGTTTTTTGGAAAACAAAAAAGACTCCTCTACCTTGCAAAGATTGGTTACTATAAAGCTTGTGGTCAGGGAGATTATTTTATGAATTCAAAATGGGCGGTACTCATTGTGATTATTGCAGCGTTAGGTTTTGGGGCTGGATGGTTCAGTAAAGAACACTTTTCTATTGAAGGGTACGATGGTGTTCAAGGTCGAGATGAGTTCGATTATGATTTAGCCACTGTTTATAACGTATCTATGTTCACTTTCTCCAAAAACGATGGTGTGGAAAGGGTCCGTGATTTATCCGAGTCTATAGCAGAGGCTTTAGCAGAGGCTGTTCGTGCTTGTGCTAAACTTCGGTCTAAGTGGCGAGCGACTACAGAAAAATCTAGCAAGCGTGATAATTTCAAATTCATTATGAAAGAATGTGGGGAGGTTGAAAACTACTAGCTATCAGATAATTACCAATCCCACCGCACCTTAAATCTAATGATCTTTAAATTCTTTAAATGTTGCCGGTGAAAATCAAAAGTTACCGCCTGGCAATCTTTAAGTTACCCAATACGGAAATAGCCTCATGGGAATATAGTCCCCTCTGTTGATAGGCAATGATTTATGGAATAGTCTTAATGCCTGAAAGTCACCGTAAATCAAAAGGTAAGTTTTGAAAGTGACGGAAATAAAAATCAAATCGAGGAGTTACATATACGACATGCTCGATAATAAGCGTTAGCACTCAATTGAGCACGGAGAATGTAAGTTGAGAAAACCAAGATTATTTATAGCTTCATCAGTTGAGAGTCTGCCTGTCGCCGAAGCCGTAAACGTAAATTTAGATCATGAACTCGAAGTAACTTTGTGGAAAAATGGGACATTCAAACTTTCATCTTCGGCTATTGACGATCTAGTGGAAAAGTCGTCGTTCGTAGACTTTGCATTGTTTATATTTGCGCCTGATGATATTACTACTATCAGAAGCAGGAGTGAGCACGTAGTTAGAGATAACGTTATTTTTGAAATGGGGCTATTTGTTGGGGCAATTGGTAAGTCCCGATCATTCATATTAAAGCCTCGTGATATCGAAATGCACCTTCCATCTGATTTGCTAGGGGTGACCCCTGCTGACTATGATGCAAGTCGGTCGGATAGTGATTTGGTTTCGGCAACAAATCGCGCCTGCTCTCTTATTAAAGCGGAAGTTGAAAGACTCGGCCTTATAAATCACGTAAGCCTATCCGAATCGAAAAAGATTATTGTTAATCCGTCCAATTATGAATTAAAAGAGCAAGACTATAGATTCTTAGCTGCTTGTTTAGAAAGCCATACGGCTGATCCTGTTGGTCTTCCATTCCATAGAATTTCCAATAATTTCCGAGGTACAGATGAAGCGGCCTTACAAATATCACTAATAAAATTAGAAAGAATGGGGTATTTAGGAAAAACTGTGGAAACTGATCATCAGTATGACCACGATTATTACGCTTATTCAATTACAGAAATGGGTGTAGATCTATTACTGCAAAATGAAGACCGTCTTAAACCTAAGGCTCCCGAACCACCTAAAAGCTTTGAAAGTGATGTGCCGTTCTAGTGCTAACAAGGCAATCAACCGGACTCCGTATTGCGTGGTTTGTTTAACTCACTTTACCAGGCAATACTCCGCTCGGCTATTGCGGCGTTGAGGCTGTAGAATTACTCGGTTTCTCAAATTACAGGTCAAAATAAGGGATAACAAATGCATTGCTTGAGTCTAGTTCGTCCTTTACAGCGCCATACAGGAGGTCAATAAAATGTTGATTTTTACCAAAATAGTAATTCTACACCCTAGTTAAGTTTCACGGAGAGATATGAGTTTTAAACTATTTCCAAGTAATCATGAAAGAACTATATTAATAACGATAGCATCTTTCTGTATAGGTATGGTTATCGGGTTATTACCTGGTCTGGATACAAAAACAATCGCAGGAGCTGTAGCGACTTTAGTAGCCGCATTCTCAGGTGCGTATTTTGCCTATAAATTCAATGCCGATCGGGAAGTAAAAAGAAAAGAAGAAATTGATTTGGCTTCTGCTAATAAAGCAATTTTTACCTTAATACGAGCATATAACTATATTGCAGGCTTCAATAAGCAATTCATTCAGCCATATAAAGATAGTCCTGAGGCTTACGTTGCAATTCGACCTTCACTTGGCAACTCAAACCCAGACCTGAAGCTGAACTATGATTCCATATATTTTCTAATATCCGAAAGAAAATCAGAAATACTAACAGAGCTAACTGAGTTTGAAGAACTCTTCATTATATTCATTGACGCGGTAAAAACACGAAACCATATACACCTTAATTCAGTGCAGCCGGCGATGGAGGATGCTGGATTTATTCAAGGCAATCCAGTTACTCTTGGCGAAATAGATGGAGTGTTAGGTGATAGAACCTCAAGTATCATGAAACGCTTAACAACTGAATTGATTGATATGGCTCAGCGTGGTGAAGAGCAATCAGAAGAACTCATTAAAAAACTACATAATATCATGGTCGAAATATTCCCGGGTAAAAACGTGGTTAAGATGCAAAAGCTTAACAAACAAAACCATGCAGACGTATAAATGCGCCGCTGTTTTGTGCGTTAATGTCCTTTTTAGAGCGGTAGGTTAATCATAAACCCAATATCTCCAATGTCCTATTTTCGCTCATGGACTAAACCGCTCTCGCGGTAGGGTTTCCCCTTTTACGCAGTAAAACTTCCCACCATTTGTGACCCACTTCTATGCTGAGTAAAGGGCAATTCGCCCTGAACTTACTTAGGAGTA
>JBLIBL010000245.1:0-3701 GCA_047633355.1 Polaribacter sp. | reverse complement strand
TCTGGAAAAGACCCATCAAAAGTAGATAGATCAGCCGCTTATGCAGGACGTTATGTAGCAAAAAATATCGTAGCAGCAGGGCTTGCAGATAAGTGCGAAATTCAGTTGTCATACGCTATCGGTGTAGCAGAACCGACATCTATCAATATCGATACTTTCGGAACTGGTAAGGTTTCAGATGCGCTGTTAGTCAAGTTAGTACGTGATAATTTCGAACTTAGGCCCTACGGATTGATTAAAATGCTTGACCTTGAAAGACCTATTTATCAAGCAACAGCTGCCTATGGACATTTTGGTAGGGAAGAGTTTCCTTGGGAAAAGACGGATATTGCTGAACGTCTAAGGGCGAGTATTTAAATAAACTAACTAGCAACTTGTTTGTAGCAATCCTAACCTATAAAAAGCGTGTTTACCTCGGTGTTAAATTATATGTAAATCAGTATAGTTTCTTCGAAAACTATACTGATTTACTATTGCTCATGCCCCAACAGCTATTTTTAAAGAGAATATTTTCTGTATTCTATTTTTAATTGCTCAATCTTATTCATGTTAACAATATTTACCGCCAATAATCGGTATCAACCCTTAATAGAGTTATTCATAAATTATATGTGCCCTTAATTTTGGTACTTTGACTAATATAAAGCTCAAACTTAATTATCCCTTTGCGGTAAACCTACTTTTAAACCCATATAATAAAGCCACATTTTGTTTGATAAACGAGCGGTCTTAGCGGGTTTATATAGATAGAAAAAATCATTAGAATAATAGTCAAGTGATGTTAAACCAGTCATATTTCATTCATATGGGTGATTTTTAATTAAACAGAAGTTTAATAGGCTATCTAATTCAAGGTATGATCAGAACAACTACTAGACTTAACAAATGAATTCTATGCGCCTCAATCAACACTTATACTTAATTTTTATTATCATTGTTTGTCTTTCATCATGTGCTAAGTCACCGCTTGGACGTAGTCAATTCAAACTCTATTCAAGTTCTCAATTGTCGGGAATGGGTGAACAAGCTTTTGCCGGTATGAAGACACAACAAAAAGTGTCTAATCAACCTATGCCCAATCAATACGTCAAGTGTATTGCTAATGCTATTACCCGACATGTGCCAAAATCAGTTTTTTCAGGTGAATGGGAGTTAGTCGTGTTTGACTCGCCGCAAATCAACGCCTTTGCCTTGCCAGGGGGGAAGATTGGCGTATACACTGGGTTAATTAAACTCACTGAAAATCAACATCAACTTGCTGCCGTTATCGGTCACGAAGTAGGTCATGTGATCGCTGAACATGGTAACGAGAGAATGTCGAGCAGTGCGCTTATTGGTATGGGAATGGAAGTTACAAACCAACTACTAGAAGCAAATGAAATTGCTAGTAGCAATATGATTATGGCTGGCTTGGGTTTAGGTGTACAAGTTGGGGTGCAATTACCATTTGGTCGCACTCATGAATCAGAAGCGGATCTGATTGGACTGGAGCTTATGGCTAAAGCAGGTTTTGATCCCCAGCAGTCTATTAATTTATGGCAGAATATGGCTAAGGCCAGCGGTGACAATCGTCAGCCAGAACTACTATCAACTCACCCTTTACCTGCCACTCGTATTCAAAATTTGACAAATAATATGTCACGTGCGGTAGCTGGTTATCAAACAGCAAAAATCAAACCAAATTGTAAAATTTAGTCTTTCAAAAACTACAAAAATGCCACAAAAAGTGGCATTTTTGCGGTGATTTACGATTAATTATCTTTGTGTACATGTACATCCATTTGCGGGAATGGAATAGTGATCCCCTCAGCATCAAAACGTAATTTGACCGCTTCTGTAAAGTCAAACTTAACATTCCAAAGATCGGCTGATTTGACCCATGGCCTTACTATAAAATTAACGCTACTATCAGCCAACTCAGAAACAGCAACTTTTGGTGCTGGCTCACTTAATATACGTTCATCTGCTGCAACCATTTCATTTAAGATCTGTTTAGCTTTTCTCAAATCACTGTCATAGCTAATACCTACTACCATATCTACTCGACGAGTTTCATTCGCTGAAAAGTTAGTAATATTTCCACCGTATACTTTACCATTTGGAACAATAATCTGTTTGTTATCAGGTGTTGTCAAAGTAGTCGTAAAAATACTAATATTCATGACAGTACCCATTTCTCCACCCGCATCAATGAAATCACCAGATTTAAATGGTCTGAATACAAGCAACATCACACCGGCTGCAAAGTTTTGTAAAGATCCTTGCAAAGAAAGACCAATAGCCAAACCCGCAGCACCAAAAATAGCGACCATCGACGTTGTGTTTACACCCAGCTTATCTAACGAGGCAACAATGACAAATAGCATAAGAATGGCTTTAACAATGGCTTTGACAAACTCAATCAACATGTCGTCATACTTAGAACGAGCCATCACCTTGCCAAAGACATTAATTAAAATGCCCACAATAAACTTTCCAATAATGTATATGACAATCGCCATGACAATATTGATCCCCCAAGGGATAATATAGGTGTCCATCATCTTAGGTATTTGATCCGTGTCAAATCCAATCATCTCTGTCTCCAACGGTTAAATAATTAAATATCATCTTTTTTCAAAATAACACGATTTTTGGCTCCGACAACATGGATAAAAAAGTAGGTCAATTAATAAAGTGAAAGTCATCTTTTATACATCTTCTGACTTGTGTCGAATATTTAGAAAATAACATCTATTTTTTAGTTTCAGCTAACTTTTAACCGTGTTGCAGCCACAGTTGATTCATTTGTTAAAATTTAAAGATTTGAATATAAGAAAAATATGGTGCTATAATAATCAGCCTTTTTTTAAAGCGGCTTAACAATAAGTGTCTAATATTTTTAAAGGAATTGAAAATGTTATTAGTTTGTTTATTAGTTGTTTCTTTAGTTTTACTTTTAGCTTTTTCAATGTCAAGGGAGGGTGGCAAAAATACTAAGTTTGCTCGAAAACTTGCTAGCAGCGCAGACCAAAAATCAGAGTCGACTCAATTAATTGATACGTCGAAAAAAATTGAAATTAATTAAATAATAATTTGAAGCTAGGCGGGATTGAACTATCCGCAGACGCTTATTAGTTTGACTATTTTTCACTCCTATACCTTTTTTAAATATCACTCTGTTGATACCATCTAAAAAAATTTCCTAAGTAATAGAATGCGCCTTATTAGAATTTATTATCCTTTTGTTTTATCTACTGACAATTATGTCACTTTAACTGATGATGCGACCAACCATGTGGCCAATGTTTTGCGAGCAAGAACGGGGCAAGCGGTAGTGCTTTTCAATGGTGATGGAAATGAATATAGTGCACAGCTTTTTGAAGTAGCTAAACGTAAAGTAGTAGTGCGCGTTGACTCAAAAATCTCTATCAGCATAGAGTCACCGTTGAGCATTCATTTGGGACAAGGCATTTCTCGAGGCGACAAAATGGAATGGGTGATCCAAAAGTCAGTTGAATTAGGCGTAACTGACATCACTCCTCTTATCACTGAGCGCTGCGGTGTTAAACTTAGCGAAGAAAGATGGTCAAAAAAGCATGAACAGTGGCAAAAATTAGCTATCGCAGCTTGTGAACAATGTGGCAGAAATGTACTGCCGATATTACATGCACCCAGCTTATTCAACGACTGGATAAACTTATCCACTAATCAAGTTCGCC
>JBLIBL010000244.1:0-3746 GCA_047633355.1 Polaribacter sp. | reverse complement strand
AAACACCAATACTAACCAACTTAATGTTTAGGTCTCGCTTCTTTGTTGTTTTTCATTTACGTAGTTTCTCATAATTTTGAATGCAGTCGGTAACTTGACAATGTTACTTGAGGCGAAGTAAAAAACACAAAACCTTAGATTATTTAAACTTGATTTTTCGACAATTTAGCTATTTATTGTTTTAATCAAACCATCTATTCGCTGGTTTACAATGGTTAACCAAATCAACAGGAAATTCATGAAAAAGTTTATTAAAATAGTATCTGTCATGCTCTTAGCACTTTCCGCAACAAGTCAGGCAAGTGGACTTACTTTAACAACAGATAAAGGTTTTCCATTAAAAGCAAGTTTCTACCAAAGTAATAAAACAAGTGACCGTGGCGTATTACTTTTACATCAATGTAATTACAATAGAACAATGTATAATGACATCGGACAGAAATTGTCAGAAAATGGTATTCATGCTTTGAGTTTAGATTTTCAAGGTTTTAGCTGACAAGCCAACGCTAATTATTGCCTCTGAAAAAGATACCGGGACTTACGAGAGTGCGCAAAAATTGTTTGCTGCCCGACAAACAGTCGTAGTAAATTTATTGCTTACAAAGGCACTGCACATGGTTACCCATTGCTTGATAACGATGCACAATTAGCTAGTTATATGGTGAGTTGGCTGGATAACCAATTAGAAAAATAGCTTAATTTGATTTGCTGTTAACAAAAGCCTATTTATTCAAGTAGGCCTTACAATAATGTGTTGGTAATATATCTGTAGCTTTTTCCTGTTGCAGGATTTTATTAATTGATCATTCTTTTCATACCCTTCCAGTACAAATATTGAAAACATGCGGACATTTTTTAATCGATGAAATAATAAGATTCTGAAAAAATTAAGCTTGCTGTTCCAACTGTTTTGGATGAAAATATTGAGTTGATTGAATCAAAAATTTAGCTATTTAGCTATTTAGGTAACTAAATGCATTAACTGACTCTGGAGAGAATGCACTTCGTTTGATTGATAAATAGCATTTATATTACTTGTTTATTCTCAATACTCGTCTTAAAAAATCATCTATGAAAAAAAATATTGTATTACAAAACTCGGTAGCTAGAGTGGTAATTGCGCCAGAATTGGGAGGTTCAATTTTATCTTATGAGGTCATTTTGAATGGAACAACGGTGCAAATTTTCAAACCATCATTACAAGCAAAGTTAGTCAGAGAAACTTGCTATTTCCCTCTAGTTCCTTATTCCAATCGTATTCGTTCAGGTCGATTTAAATGGCTAGAAAGTGACATTTCTTTACCTCTAAATAATAAGCCAGAAAAACACTCCCTGCATGGGCATGGTTGGCAAACCCATTGGGATGTTGTGAGAAACAATGACCTGTCGATTCAACTTGAATATCGTTATAAACAAGCCGAGTGGCCATTTAATTATCGGGTTATTCAATCTATTCGATTAGAAAATGAAATTCTTAAGATGGAATTAAAAATAATTAATCAAAGTGAATTAACTATGCCAGTAGGCTTAGGTTTTCATCCCTACTTCTCTCGAACACCACTATGTCGAGTTTCGGCTAAAGTAGGTAAGATGTGGGCAACAGACTACGAAATTATGCCAACTAATCTAGTCGATGCACCTGCTAACTTGAACTCGCTCAACGGGATCAAAGTTGACGATTTTCAGCTAGATAACTGTTTAATTGATTTTGAGCAACAGGCAATTATTTATTGGCCGGAATGGCAATCAAAAGTGACTATAATTGCTTCTAACAATTGCCCTTTTTTAGTTTTTTATTCGCAGGAATCAGAAGATTATTTTTGCCTCGAGCCTGTTACTCACTCTACCGATGCTATTAATTTGGCAGCAAAGGGGCAGTTAAACACTGGAATGGTTAGCCTGCCAAGTGATCAAGAGTTCAGCATCTCCATGCAAATTATTCCTGAAGCAACTACGGCTCTTTAGTTGTTTTGTTTAAGCTCAAAAATTAGGGTCGTTTGCGGATTCACAATTGGCAATTGCATGCCGTATACCACTAAGGCTTCACCACTAAAAACCTCACCTTCTATTTTAGATAAAATAGAAGGTGAGTATTCTTTTAATCGCTTTGGCCAAACAAAGTTGAGCTGATAACTTTTTTCCAGATCCAAGCCAAGAAAACGATACTTGGGTGGATTAGTGTGTTTAGTTTCAGCCACACTATTGTATGCATACAAAGCATGAGATTTATCCTGACTAATTATCCCAAAATTAATAGAGTTTCCATCTTCATTGATTCGTACTAGTTCACCACTATGAATTAATTGACGATGTTTTTTATGTAGTTGAAACGCTGCTGATAATAATTCGTGCTCATCGTCAGTTAGTTCACGCGGGTCCATTTCCATTCCCATATGACCGAACATGGCGACCCCCGCACGCATCGAAATATTGATATTGCGCCCTGTAATATGACAATCTCTTGGGCCAACATGCGCCCCCATCACTTCCGCAGGAAAAAAGAAAGAAAAGCCGCGTTGGATCGATAGCCGATCTAGCGCATCGTTAGAATCAGAGGTCCAAATTCGATCGGAATGTTGAAGTGCTCCATAATCCGCTCGACCACCGCCGGACGAGCAACTTTCAAATTCGACTTTAGGATGCTGTTTTCTTAATCGCGCCACTAATTGATAGAAAGCTTCTGTTTGGCCATGGACTCCAGGTTTACCCCGATAATCGCCCGGATGATTAATATCTCGATTCATATCCCATTTAATGTAAGCAATTTTTTTATACTCATTCAAAATATCATCAATAGCTTTAAACAAGTATTCGATTACTTCCTTTCGATTAAGATCCAACACTAATTGATTTCGAAAACATAATTGCTCGCTTCCTTCGATTTGCAAAACCCATTCTGGATGTGCTCGATAAAGATCGCTATCGTGATTGATCATTTCAGGTTCGAACCATAACCCAAACTCCATGCCAAGTTCACTGACTTGCTCTATGAGCGGTTGTAAACCGTCAGGATAGACATTGCTGTCCACAGTCCAGTCACCTAAGCCAGCATGGTCGCCTCTGCGACCTTTGAACCAACCATCATCAAGTACAAACCTTTCTGCTCCAATCGCGGCCGCTTGTTTCGCGAGTGATTTTAATGTCTCAACATTGTGTTCAAAATAAATAGCTTCCCATGTGTTATAAACAATAGGGCGCGGTTTTTGACGAGTTTCAACCGATAATAACTGTTCTCTGACAAATTGATGAAAATTCTTCGATAATCCGCTAAAACCTTGATCTGAGTATGATGAATAAAGAGTAGGACTTGAGTAGTACTGGTTCTGATTGAGCTCGATTTCTCCGGGCAATAATAGCTCACCCATTTGTACATAGGAGCGTCCTTCTGGTAATAATTCTGCGCGCATGCGGTGATTACCACTCCAGCCTAAATGAAATCCATAGCACTCACCTCCTTGCTCATCTGTTCTATCGGTATGCATAATTAATCCGGGAAAATTATCATGCGAGGTTTTACCTTTACGATTTTCACGTAAAAAACTACCCAAGAATAAATCAATTGAGCTTTGTTGGAACTCCTTTGCCCAACGTCCTTCAAAAGACATAATTTTATTTAGCCGGTCTGTTAATGGGATACTAGGGGCTGCGCACCAGTTAACCATTAATGGTGTATTTGCTAAATTTTCTAAACGAGTTTTAGTGGAAAGTACACTGTTTTGAAAATCCAAATCAAACTCGTGGTTCAC
>JBLIBL010000243.1:0-3799 GCA_047633355.1 Polaribacter sp. | reverse complement strand
TTAAACATGCGATTAAAGCACAAGAATTAGCCCCTAAAAATCCGGATGTTTTAGATACTTTAGGTATCATATTTCTTAAAAAAGATAATGTAGCGAAAGCTATTAAAGTATTCGAGGAAGCGGTCAAATATAGTAAGCAACCCATGCTCTTAATTCATTACTCAAAAGCATTATTGGCAAATGGTCAAAAAGAAAAAGCGGATGCAGTTATAAATGAATTGTCTAGCTCAGACAAAGTAAAATATGCCGCTGAAATTAAATCAGATAATAAAACAAACTAATTAAATCTAAAGTGACGTTAATAAATAAAGGAAACCAAGTGATTAAGATTCTAATTCTAACTGATTCATTTATTGGCGGCACTGGTGGAAGTGAAAAACACATAAAAGACTTACTGCAAGGTTTGTCAAAAGTTGAGTACCAAATTGATATTGTACAGTTATCAAATACCCTACAGATTCCTTTTCCGGAAGGAACAAAATTAGAAAACACTATATATCACCATATTCCCGTTAAACGAGTCTATGGCATTACAGGGCTCCTTGCACTGAAAAAGCTAAGTCAACTAATAAAAAGTAGACAGATAGACATTACTTTATCTTTTCATGAAATGTCTGACATTTTAAATGCGCTAATTCCAAATCGTTGCATTAAATTATCCAGTAGACGAGATATGGGATTCAAACGAAATAGTTTACTAGAGCAAGTTATCCGTTTTGTTAATAAAAAGTTTACTTACATTCTTTGTCCTTCCATTGCTGTTCAAAATAAAGTGTTAAGTGAAGGAGTATCTTTAGATAAAACGTACTTACTTTATAACGGTATTGACTGTAATAAGTTTCCAACAATTCAAAGTCATAATCTTGAACAAAGAAGCGCATTATTATCAGAAATTGGTATCACACCCGGTGATATTAATATCATATGTATCGGTAATTTAAATGAATGGAAAGGTCATAAATACTTAATTGAAGCCCTTTCCAAGGTGCGAGATATTAATTGTCAGTTAGTACTATTTGGTGATGGAGCCACCCGTTCAGTTTTAGAACAGCAAGTTGCAGAGCTAAACCTTGAAAACAACGTTCATTTTTATGGCTATAGTACCGAAGTTAAGCGCTATATATCTGCTTTTGACTTAATGGTACTCCCTTCATTAACTGAAGGGTTGTCAAATGCTTTGCTAGAAGGTGTTGCTTCAGGCCTGCCATTAATTGCAACTAGTGTAGGTGGCAATCCTGAAGTTATTCAAGACAATACAAATGGACAACTTGTAGAGCCATCAAATGCTTCATCAATTGCCGACGCAATTCCTCTGTTTTCCCCTAGCAGGGTCAATTATCAACAAATTTCACTCGCATCACGTAAAATAGCAGAAGATAAGTTTTCTCTAGCTGCTATGTTGGAAAACTACCATTTACTTTTCACCAAGCTTATTGAGAGTAAAAGAGCATGATAAACGTTTTACATTTACGCTCTAGTGCAGGTTTATATGGCGCTGAACACGTTATATTAAACCTAACTCAACCAGCAACAGTTAAGTGTAAGCACCATGTTGTAGTTTTTGAAAATCACTTGAATAGCAACGAAGACTTTTATCGAGCAGCACAAGAAAGAAACATTAAAATTACCAAGCTAAATTGCAATAGTAAGCTCGACTTAGGTTCTGTGTTTACACTACTAAAATTATTAAAAAAGCACCAAAGTAATGTCATTCATTGCCATGACCCAAAATCTGTTTTTTATGCTTTTTTAGCAACTATTTTCAATAAGAAAATACGTAAAGTAGTTACCATGCATGGCTGGGTTAAAAACGACAGTAATATGAGATTCAATAATTTCATTGAAAAACTATGTTTACCATTTTTTAATAAAATTATAGCCGTAAGCGAAGAGATAAAAGAAAAATTAATAAGTGCTTCATTATCTAAGTCAAAAATTATTTATATAGCTAATGCTATAGACACTAATAAGTTTATCCCTTTAATCAAAAGTGAAGAGATAAAATCAAAAACTATAAAACTATTGATTGTTGGACGTTTATCACCAGAAAAAGGTCATACTAATTTGTTAACAGCTTTGAGTGTATTGAATAAAAAATCAATCACTTCATGGCAATTAACGATTATCGGTGATGGTGAATTGAAAGACACCCTAAGGGAGCAAGCAGAAGACCTTGGGTTAATAAAACAGGTTCAGTTTTTAGGTGTTAAAAAAAATACGCTTAGCTATTATCAAAAAAATGATATTTATGTTTCAAGTTCTTTATCTGAAGGCATGCCTTTAGTTGTATTAGAAGCGATGTCTTGTCAAGTACCTGTGATATCGACTCCCGTTGGTGCTATTCCTGATTTAATAAAGAATAGTAAAGGGGGAATGCTTAGTTCAAATAGTAGCGTTGAGGCAATAATAGAGTGTTTAGAGAAAATGTTGTTACTTACTACTGATGAACTTGAAGAATTAGCACTGAACGCAAGACAATATATAGTAAAAAACTTCTCCATCTCTACAGCGATTGAACAACATGAATCTCTATATCAAACATTAACAGTTAATCATAAACAAGGTGCATTGTTGTAATGGCAAAAATTCTTTTTATTACCACCCGCCTGCCTTACCCAACAAATGAAGGGCATCAAATTAGAACGTATAATCTGCTAAAAAGAATATGCCAAGTTCACGATGTTCATTACTTATCTTTACAACGCAAAGACGATGACGCTTCTGCAAAGCAACACTTAAGTTCTCTATGTAAGTCGGTTACTACTTTCAACATCCCAAGTGATCATTCCAAACTCCGATTTTTATCGGATTTAGCGTTAGGGTTTTTGACCAAACTTCCTTTTGTTGTTCGCAAGTATTTTTCCAAGGAGCTTCAATACACAATCAAGCAAAAGCTTAATTATGAGCACTTTGACCTAGTACATTTTGACATGCTGCCTTTAGCCCAGTACGCCTCATGCTTAGGCACAACACCGTATGTATTAAACAATCATAATGTTGAATCTTTACTGTTAAAACGTCGAGCTGAAAACAGCAACTCAATATTAGAAAAAGTATTTTTTAACAACCAAAGTAAAAGTTTACACCACTTTGAAATAACCGCTTGTCAAAATGCCAAAGAAACCTTTGTTTGCTCAAAAAACGATGTTGCAACACTAAAAACCATGGCCCCCTTAGCAAATTTTAGTGTAGTTGAAAATGGAGTCGACATTCACTTTTTCGCTGTTGATAAAGTAGAAAAAAAACCACACAGCCTAGTATTTGTTGGGGGTATGGGTTGGTTCCCCAACAAAGACGGTATGATATTTTTCATCAATGAAGTCATGCCACGGCTAATCAAGCAATGCCCTACGGTTAAACTCACTTTGGTTGGAAAATCTACTGGTGTCGATATACCAGAAACTTTAAGGAACAATATACAGGTCACCGGCTTCGTTCATGATTTCCGACCTATCGTTACCGCAGCCAGCGTTTATATATTACCTATTAGAGTTGGCTCTGGCACACGCCTTAAGTTACTAGAGGCTATGTCAATGGCGAAAGCCATTGTATCAACTAATATAGGTGCTGAAGGCGTTGAATTAGAGCAAGACAATAATATTATGTACGCCAATAGTGCTGCTGAATTTTCTGCATCAATTATCGAGTTATTTGAAAATAATGATAAGGTACAGGCTCTAGGAGACAGCGCTAGAATTATTGCTGAAACTCAATATGATTGGGATATTATTACTAAGAAGTTATTAGGCAGTTATGAGCAAATTATTTAAAAAAATAGTAGTAAAATTGCAACAGCTTG
>JBLIBL010000242.1:0-3802 GCA_047633355.1 Polaribacter sp. | reverse complement strand
TAAGTTAAGTAAAGCTGATTGATCTTTAGATAATGCTTTTCTAATAATTAAATTTTTCAATTGATCACACAGCCTGATTTAATTTTGCACATAACGCCCGCATAAGGGGCTGATAATAGTTTGCTAAAATGTGAAGCGGAGCGGAACCGAGCAAACTGTTAGCAGTCCCGTCTTAATGCGCTTGTTAGGCTTTATTCAAATGTTACACGACTAACTTTACCATAAGGTCCTTTCCAATTTTTGGAAAGTAACTGTTCTAGTTTTTGGCTATATGATTCAAATACCATATTGTATGCTCTCCAAAATTCAGGGGTGACAGCTCGTTCCATTGACTCTCGTTCTATAGAAGTTGCACATGGATAACGTGCCCAAGAATTTATACCAACCTCAAGAGTTTCAAATACGTGTAAAGTTCTTTTAGGAGAAGGTATTTTTTTACATTTCTTTTGAAGTTTACTAAGGCTATGTCCGTTTAATAATTGCCGAGAAAGTTTACCGTCTGCAATGTACTTAGGATTTTCATAAATTACGAATGCCTTGATTAAGTTTTCTAAGGCAAATGCGGCTAACAAAAATACAGGGCGATTAGAGGTTCTTCTAGTTATTGATTCAAAATCGTCCGTGCGTGTCACTAACCCTTGTTTAGAGTTATGCAAAGTATGAGCGTTCTCGTGCATTAACTTCGCTACTTCATACCAATTAACTGGATGAGCGGTATCTGCAAATTTTTCATGAACTGGATTATCCATAACTCAGAAGCCTAACGCCCCAATAAGGAGCTAAAAATTGTTGGCCAAAATCAGCGAGGCACGAGCATGGCTAACTGTTTTTAGTCTTGCTTGATTGCCTTGTTAGTAGTGTTTTACTTCGCTTACGTTTCTTTTTGGGATTTACGTTTTTTAATAAGACCTAAAGATAAAAAAACTATAGAAGAAATTAAGAACACGGTTGAGCCGATAAAATCCTGCTCGATTACGTTATAAGCCAAACCTATAGTCATAATAAAAGATGCACCGAAATAAATTTTAAATTGAGATGAATATTTTTTATTCATTAACACTACCCTTTGATTGAATGCTGAAACTTTAATACTACTAACGCTCTACTAAGGGGGAATTAATAATTGTCTAAAATATTAAGCGGAGCGAAAATAGCCAACTATAAATTTTCCCTGTTGAGTGGCTTGTTATATTACTGATACCAAACTGTTACCGTTAAAGTGGCGGGTTGAAATGAACCACCACTTTGGGTTTGTTTAATTTCTTTGATTTCTATAGATGGGATTGTAGACAACCATAAGTTAATTTCATCCTCTAAACCACAATCAACTTGTTCTAAAGTCTTCATCCAAAAGCTTAATTTGGGCTTGAGTGTTTTCGTAAAAATTTTGATTTTCATGCTTCTTATTGAACTCCATTTCTAGATGTAAATGCTAGTAATATAATGCCCCAAGCAGCGGAAAGCGTGAATGCTTTGGCGCAGCCAGTGAGTATTTTCCGATGACTTGGCTTGTTACAACAGGATTAAGTCGCGGAAAAAGCTCGCGACCTATCCTTGTTTATTATGTTTCATTATTATTTACGGTGTGTTGGGCCTTAACCCTAGTATTTTCTTCAATTGATATTAAAGCAGCTAAAATACCCGCAGTGATGATTACGCCAATTGCGGCAAAAACGAGCCCTAACATAGACATGGCCATTATTGAGTTGGACCTAAAGAACTGCCAGGCAACGAATGCAATTGAAAAGGCTAAAAATATATAACCTAAAATTGCTATAGCTCTAGCCATAAAAAGCAGAAAGCTGAAGTTCTTTGATTGAATTGATCCATATGGTTTCAATTTAGATGTCCTTATATGAATTACTTAATAGAAACATAACGCCTTACTAAGCGGCGCTAAGTAGCTGGCTAAAATTGCGAGGAACGAGCGCTAGCCAACTGTTTAGTGTCCGTTTGAGTAACTTGTTACAGTTCTTCACTTTAATCACTAGTTACTTTCTCTATATAAGAAGCTAGAAGCTGCGTTATCTCTTTATTTTTGGCTAAACCTGATGCTGATTTACCCTTTTTATTTGTGAGCGTAGTATCTGCACCACTCTGAAGTAAATAACCTAGAATAGATGTTTTTCCAAGGTATGCGGCATCCATTAATGGTGTATCACCATTATTGTTTCCTATATTTAAATCTGCGCCATTTTCTACTAAATAACGTACGAGTGTTAAATTTTTTGTTGCCCAGCCAGTGATAATCAACGCTGTATCTCCTGACGACGTTTGAGCGTTAATATTTGCACCTTGCTTAAGTATTTGTTTTACGTAGTTTAATAAAGTGTCGTCGTGCTTGTATCTAGAAATTAGTAAAGGTAACACAGCACTATCTTTTTTATGAATATTGTTTTCTGCACCCGTTAGTTCTAACAGTTTTTCGAAATATTCTTTTCGGTTATAACTCAACGCAAACTCAAAGAGTGAAGAGTGGTTGAGTGTTATACGCTGAATTACTACTCCCCGACTAATTAATTCTTCCATAATATCAATTTGGTTATGGACAACAGATTGATAAAAAACTTCGTTCAAAATCTCATCACTATTAAGTAGCTCTTTATCAATTAGCTGCTTAACTTTTGGTAAGTTATTATTTTTAACCGCTTCAATAATTGGGTGTTCAGGTATATTAGCAGCTGACGTATTACCAATAGTTGTACTCAACCAGTTTAGATGAGTAGATACTCTGGTGTAATACTCCATCACGCCATATGTTCCTTCTTTTAACCCCAGTTTATCTTGATAAGAACTTACCCCAGCAACGTAAAGCTCAGAGCCTAGACTGATAAATGCTGGCCCTCCGCTATCCCCCCTAGAGCTTATACCTTCCATAATTGTGGCATCTTTAGGAGAATTAAATTGAAAGCCAATGACTTTTTCTGAAACACTTATTATCGTATTAGTTGCTCCTCGTTGAATGCCATCATCTTTAAGTAAACCATCCCGCCCATTTCCATATGTTCCTCTGCCAACAAATACGACAGCCTTTCCCTTTTCATCGTTAGCAGAGTAAAGCATTGCTGGTTTTCCTGTTGTGATTGGATCTTTTAGTTGAACTAGCGCCATATCGTGGTCTTCATCATTTTTTCTATCGAAATGAGGGTGTACAAATATTTTTTCAATTCGGTACTTTGAACCATGGTGTCGACTTGTAAAAAAAGAGTCTTCCCTCCCTTGTACGCAATGAGCTGCCATAAGGAGCCATGTACTATCAATAAGCGTTGCTGCACAACCACCTACATAGGCTACAGATAATGAATATTTTTCACCAAGTTGTCGATATTTTACATCATCAACATCATGCCTAATGACTATTGCATTAGCACTACTTATAAATAAACCAACTGACAATATAACTTTTATAATAAAATTCAATTTAGATTCCTTTCTTTAATCTTATTGATAGGCAATAAGGGTTGGATATACACCAGAGCTATAACGCCCCAATAAGGGGCAAAATAGAGTTGGCTAAAATAAGTGAACGGAGTGAGCAAAACAGCCAACTGTATTTTGTCCCACTTTAAATTTTTGTTAGGTGAATTTACACCACACTATGAAGTTGTCATATCTAAAACAAAAAACAATAAACCTTCAAGGGAGTTTTCCCAAAAGCCTCTTTGAGCATCTTTTTCGTGATATTGCTTATCTAAACATTCATTAAACAAATCATTCCCTGATTTAACCTCATTATTTTCCACTGTATTTGCTACTTTAATACACTCATTGGTATCAATAGACTTCGTTGATGTGCAACTAG
>JBLIBL010000241.1:0-3864 GCA_047633355.1 Polaribacter sp. | reverse complement strand
TATGAAGACTGTGTGCAAATGATGACTTTACATTCAGCTAAAGGATTGGAATTTCCACTCGTATTTATTGCTGGAATGGAAGAAAAATTATTCCCTCACATGATGTCGATGGATGAGCCGGATAAACTAGAAGAGGAGCGTCGGCTTGCCTATGTTGGTATTACTCGCGCAATGAAAAAGCTGTACTTGATCCACACTGAAAAAAGAAGGTTGTATGGGAAAGAAAGCTATCCCCGAATATCAAGATTTATTAAAGAAATTCCAGCAAGCGTTAGACAAGATGTTAGATTAAACTCTCAAATTGAACAACCTGCATTTACAAAAATGGGTAATCAAAATAGCGCTGGAGGTGACCAATATCCGTTTTCATTAGGGCAGTCCGTAATTCACCCTAAGTTTGGCAACGGCGTGATCCTCAACCATGAAGGCGATGGTTCACAAGCAAGAGTGCAAGTTAATTTTGATTCTGTTGGAGCAAAATGGTTAATGTTAGCTTACGCTCGGCTCGAAGTTGCTTGATAGAAGTCAATGTTATTTGGGCTGTGCGTATAACTGACTCGCCTCATTATACAAAAGCCATGAGGCCAAAACATATTTGTCGCTTGAAACAGGTACACAGCCTCTATGTGTGTAAGTGAAATTAACAGGAGCCAAAATTAAACTCCCTTTTTGGGGTTTGATTTTTACATTTTGGTAATAAAACTCGGTTTCGCCACCTTCTTCTATATCATTTAAATAAACCAACCATAACAACACACGATGAAGTGACTTTTGGGTTTTCTCGGTTGGGTGCGGGAAATGTTCCGAATGCCAATGATGGTAACCTCCTTTACTTTTTGTGTATTTTTGAAGGTTAACACTATCTAAACGAAAAATAGTTTTAACAATATTTTGAATTTGCGGGTCTTTTAGTTTTCCAATATCTTCATGAGACAAAGTTCTCGTGTGCTTGGTTTTAGGATCTAAAATGCCAGTGGAAACAGCACCTGTAACCAAAAATGGGAAACATTTTGCATATTCGACCGTCGCATTTAAAACCGCTTGAGAAATAATATTGCAATCATTTTGCCACTCTTGGTGGCTACTAATTAGGCAATCTAAGCTATCTTTTTTTTCTTTATCAACCCCCGCACCAGTTCTTCCGCTTTGTTTATGTGGAAACTGTTCAAATTTTTGAATAAGTTGATCGCAATATTCTGGTGCGAGCGCATTTTTAAATTCTAGGATAAAATTAGACATTTCTTATATTTAATGCGTTAAAGTAACCTAGATATTACTACGAATTTGATGTAGATTGAATCTAGTAAATTGACATCCGGCAAATTAACATTAAGTAGTTTAAAGTAAAATAAGGCTCGTGAAGGAATAGATTATGAAAAACAACTTATTATTTTTATTACTCTTATCGATTACCAGCTGCTCATCGAACACTCAAGAAGAAAAAGTGATTACAAGTTCAAGTGATATTTTGCCTGTCAAATTATCACCACCTTCAATCAATAAACCTAAAACAGTATTATCGCTTAAAAACAAACTGCAAGAAATTAGCGATTTAGTCGAACTAAGCTGCAACAACTCAAGACAATGTGAGATTGTTGGTGTTGGTATTTCAGCTTGTGGCGGGTTCTCAAGTTATCGCGTATATTCAAAAAAGGACACTGATGTTAATCAGCTAAAAGAAAAAGTGAGTCAATTTAATCAAATAATTCGAGTTCAAAATAGAAAAAATAAAGTGATTGGTATTTGCCGGCACATTGAACCGCCTAAAACCACCTGCAAGCAAAATCAATGCACAACTTTAAGAAACAATTTGGCACTTTAATTTATGTACCAACCTTAAAGTGTGATGGGTATATATCAAGCTTTTTTTGCTTCAATTGTTTCTTTTAGTTTGTCGAGCTGCTCCAACTGCATAAAAGTTAATATTTTTTGTTTATAATTTTAGTATTTACAAAATTAACTAAACCCTCTAGTGGCATGTCTTTCACTTTTTCTTTTATTTCTAAGGCTCTGTAGGACCTTTGTAGACTCGCTTGTTGTTTAGCCTCTGCTTCTTTTGCATTAAATTCAGCATTTTCATTTTGTTTTTTAATTTTTAATTCAATTTCAGCCATTTTACGTTTTTTTATTTTCCATGATATCGATTCGTTTTTCTTTTATTTTGACCGCTTCCATTGTTTTTATTTTAGCTTTTAATTTATCTAGCTCAACTTGCTTTACAGTTAGCTCGGCGTTACGTTTGTCGGATTCCAGTTTTTAAAAATTCATGGCCTGATTTTTATTGATACTTTCTTGCAACTCTTAATACATATCTTTCACCTTTTTGTGCAAAGCTTCGAGTCCATAATATTGATGAAACTCACTTGCTTGCCCAATATATTTCAACTCATACATTGCTGACTGCAATACCCCCTCATCAAACTTGTCTTTTTTCTAGAACAACTAATAAATTCAAAAGTTTATTATGTACGTCAGAATACCAAAGGACATATTCTAAATTGTTTTCTGGCAATTTATAATTATCCAAAACCTGTTGCACTAGATTTAATAGCGTTTGTGGATCTTCATAAGAGGTCCGTAAGTCTTGAATTGATTCTTTTTAGTTCATCATTTTGGCTATGCGTTTTAAGCCACCAAAAAGCACCTTGAAAAGCAAACCGGTTGATACATTCGATTAAATAAGCCGTTTTTCTCTGGCATAGCTTTCCAAATATGGAAATATTGGCTTTGACCTGGTCAATGTCGATTTTTTGGCTCACTACGGTCCTTTTCCTTTTAATTTGAAAGGTCATGTATAACAAGCTTTAAATTTGCTTTATTAACTTGTTCATTTGATTACTGATTCAATAAAGTATAACCTAAAATCAATAACTTAGTTAACTCAAACGGGTTAGGTATTACGGGTATAAAGTATGAATAATGTGATTAAGCGATGCGATTGGGTCAGTGATGAAGAAATATACACTCACTATCATGATACAGAATGGGGGAACCCTGTATATGATGGTGAACTTTTATTTCAGCATTTATTATTGGATGGTGCTCAAGCGGGGTTAAGTTGGATATTGATATTAAAAAAACGAGAGAACTATCGGCGTTTATTTCACCAGTTTAATCCGGTAAAAATGTCTAAAATGACAGACAAACAATTAGATAAACTACTTTTAAATCCCGATATTGTTAGAAATAAGCTGAAGGTCTATGGTTTTAGGAAAAATGCTCTAGCTTATCTTGAACTAAGTAAACGACAGCCTTTTTCTGAGTTTCTTTGGGAGTTTGTCGGTGGCACACAGACTGTAAATCATTGGAAAAATATGAGTGAAGTCCCCACGAATAGTAAAGTGTCTTTAAAAATGTCAAAAGCACTAAAAAAAGCTGGATTCACATTTGTAGGAACAACGATCTGTTATGCGTTTATGCAAGCCGTTGGTATGATTAACGATCACACAACGGACTGTTTTTGCTATAAAAAACAAACCTACTTAGACTTATCCATATCCCGATCATAATTAAGCCTTTTTGCAGCATCAAGCGTTAGCATTTGCATAAAAGCTTTTACTTCTCCATCACTACCAACTGGCGCGCCACTGCTACCTCCGCCGAACACTGTGGTTGGAACTTTTCTCTCGGCAAAGGCCTTAGCCCATAACTGTTGTATTTTGATTTCAGCATCTAGCTTTTGAGATAAAGCATTATCAGCTTGTAAAATAACTTTCTTTTTGTGAGCTTCTGCTTCAGCTAATGTTCTAACTGTTTGAGCTTCAATTTTTGCTTTCTCAAAGTTGATTTGAGCGGTATCTTTGGAAATAGCCGCTTCAGCTTTAAACTTTTCAGCGCGAGTGATAGCTAGCTGTTTGTCAGTTT
>JBLIBL010000240.1:0-3876 GCA_047633355.1 Polaribacter sp. | reverse complement strand
TTTTTAACATTCATGACAATGCAGAAGTCATCGACAATGGTATCTGTAGATAAGGGAATATAAAGATCTCTATAAAGTGCGTAAATTGCACCGTTGGCACCTAATAATGAACCAAGTTGAGATTCTGATTTTTTAAGGAATTGCTCATATTTCCAATAAAAGCCATCTAAATTTTGATTGCCATCATCTGTTTCTAAAATTAACTCGCCAGATACAGCTCCAATATTATTGCTAAAGCTTGAGACTAATACTGAAACAGCATCAATATTAAAATCTGTGTTAGCATCGGTAAATACTAATATTTTCGCTTTAGATTTTGCAATCAAATCATTTAATACTGATATTTTTCCACGATTTACTTCAAAGTTCATTGCTGTAACTCGCGGATCAGTAAATGACTCTATAATTTTTCCTGTGTTGTCTTCACTACCATCCGAAGCCACTAAAACTTGTAATTTTCCTGAATATTCCTGTGCAAGTACGTTTTCTATACGTGCTTTTATACAAGATTCTTCATTATATGCGGCAATAATGACATCGACACTAGGCAATTTTTTCGGCATTTCCATACTAATTTCTTGAGGTTTAACGAACAACTTAAGAAGCAGTGGGTAGAGCAGGTAAGAATAAATAATTAGGAATAATGACAACCAAAATATAGTGATCATGTGTTATTTCCTTTGTTTAATATTCTTCCTGGTATGCCAACAGCTGTAGCTCCGTCTGGGACATCTTTTACAATAACAGCATTCGCACCAATTTTTGTATTATTGCCAATCATTACATTTCCGATAACTTTTGCACCCGCGCCAATAAAAACATTATTACCTAACACGGGAGATTTTCCTTTTTCATCACCGATAACAACGCCACTTTCAATAATGACATTTTTACCACCCCTAACTTTTGAGTTGATCACTACACCGATGGGGTGAACCAAGACAAAGCCATCACCAAATTCTGCTTTTGCACCTATTACACAGCCATAAAGCACCTTATTTATCCATTGTATTACCAAAACTAATGGAAATAAAAGTTTAAATTTTGTGAGATAAGATGTTAATCGATATAAAATATTAGCGCCAGTACCATCTGTGAAAATGACCCGTAATAAACTAATATTCGCACCATCGTCAATAAATAGGCGTTGTTTATTTTTTAAATCGTTAAATATTTTCATTGTTAAATGCCAAGCCTAAAATACTTTTTGCGTTATGTAACCATTGTCTTTCGTTAATTATATAATTTCGAGCATTTACTCCTACTGCAGTTAGATGCTCTACATCTTGTGATAGTGATAAAACAGCATCAACACATTGTTGCTTGTTACCTATTTCAAAAAGCCAGCTATTCTCTTTATCGGTGACTACTTCTTTCATAGGCTCAAATGCTGGCACGACCATACCACAAGCCATTGACATAAACTCAAAATGCTTCATCGATGATCCATACAAATTAGAATCAGGTAGGATACCAAAATCCATTGCAGAAACATATTTTGGAACATCTTTATGTTCTACTTTACCGGTAAGTACTATCTGATCTTGTAGGTTATATTTTTCTACTAATGCGATGATATCAGGATAACAAACGCCATCACCTACCAATAGTATGGACAAATGTGGATGTTTTTTTAGTTGTGGCGCGATCTCTTCGATAAACCAAACAATTCCGTGCCATTTTACAAAAGCACCAACATAACCACACACTATTTTATCAGTTAACCCGAGTGTAGATTTAACACTCTCTTTTTCATATTTACCTGGATCAAAGTACTCAGGATCTGCAGCATTAGGGCAAACAATTGATGGGGCTATATTACTATAGTGAGTCTGAGATAGTTCTTGAAAATAAGTAGAAATGAATACGAGTCCGGTAGCATTAGTAAAACACCATTCTTCAATATACTTGGCTAAAGAGCTTAAAAATATTGGCCTTACCCGTTCGACTAATACCGAATCATTTATTTCAAGAATGAAAGGAATATTACGTCGTTGGGCAATTTTGATCCCAAGAAACATAAAAAGAGAATAGCGTTCGTAAATGAGCTTCGTTTTTTCGTGTGCTAAGGATTTAGGTAAGCGAAACAAAATAATTAGATTGTAAGCGAGTTCAAAGAGTTCAAAAACAAATTCTGGAAAGTATTTAGTAATTTTGGCCAAAAAAGTGAAGGGGGAGCTTTTAACGACTTTCGCCTGACTTTTAATAACATCGGCACTATTGTTGTCTTTTTCAGGATCTGAGCCTGGAAATGAAAGAATATTAACGCAATGACCAAGTTTTCGTAATGCAGTTACAATACCTAATATATGAACGCCTTCTGCTCCTTTACCTCGCGTTCTGTGATGGTATATTATGTTCATGTATGTAATTCTCTCCATTTATTTTTTATATTTAAACTTAGTTTTCTCGATTAAGTTTTAATTAAATCAAGGCTAAAATGTTCAAAATTCTTCTAACGCGCCTTTAAATAAATTTACATTTTTTTTCCAATTAAACTGTTCTGCACTCTTAATAATATCGGCTTTATTCCATTCATGAGATAGTGCTAATTCAAGAGCATCAGCAACTTTTTTATTGTCTATACCATTAATTAAATAGCCATTAACACCATTGACTAATATTTCTGGTATCCCGCCAACAGCAGTCGCAACAGAAGGGATGCCACAGCTCATGGCCTCTAAAACAACATTTGGTACACCTTCAGCGTGACTCGGCAATAATAAAAGTTTTGACTCTTTCAAAATACTTGCTATTTCTTGGTGACTTTTAGCCCCCAAAAACTGAATATTCCTCAGTATACCATTTTTCGTAGCTTCTTGTTTTAATTCAGTCAAATCAGGTCCGTTGCCAATATAAATGAGTTGATAAGAGGGGTGCTTTGGTAAAATCAGGTGAAAGCCTGCTAATGCTTCAAAGGCTCCTTTACTTCTTTTTATGTTACCAACAAATAAAATTTGTTCTTTTGCTGGTGTATTTGAAGGACTAAAGAGTACTGAATTCACACCATTGTATATAACTGTTGGCCTATCTTTGTTGACGCCAATAGAAATTAATTTGTCACTGAGTGCGCTGCTAACACAAATGATCTTTTGGGCTTTATTTCCAATCCAGGAAATTTGCTTTCGCCTCGCTGCATAATTGGTATGAATATTTATATCACTGCCGTGGACTTTTAAGAAAAAAGGGATCTTGAGTAGCTTCGACAATAAATAACCTGCTACACCATCGGGATATGCCCAACATGTTAGTAGTAGGTCTGGAGATGTCCGCTTGATCCAGCTAAAAGAGTTTAGCCATAATGATAAAAACAGTAATATCCCATTAATAGGGGAGCCTATAATAGGAATATAAAATTGCCAAGCATACCTAATATTTTCGGTTGATTTAGTATCATTTTTTATCCATTCAGGAAATGCGATAGGAACAACAATATTAATATTGAAGTCCTTCGCTAATAAATCAAGCTGAATTTTGTTATATGTCCCTCGTGTAGGTTGCCATGGAAGTGGGTAAACATTTGTTACAACGAGTAAATTCTTTTTTTTATTCATTTTATTCTTTAATAACTCTCAACGACAATAAATTTCCATTGACCATAATCAATTAGATAATTTCTCCAAGGGGATTGTGCTAGCTTAACAAAGCCATAGTCTAAAACAATGTTATATACCCCAGTATTAGAAATACCTAATTCATTTAAAGAATATGATAGTTTAGAGTTACCTTCATTTATATCACCTTCTTTCAAATCAAGTGTTGAAATCAATGTAGAATACTCGTCGTATACTGACAACTCTCTACCAGAGGTCCAATCAAATGTTGACGCACTGGAAAAGCTTATTTCTAAATTATCAGTTTTTAGTACTTTTGTGA
>JBLIBL010000239.1:0-3920 GCA_047633355.1 Polaribacter sp. | reverse complement strand
TGGGCAAGGGCAATTATTGAAGGTGAAAAAGGGTATGTTGATGCTGTAGTTGGCGCTTTTAAAGATGATGCGCCAAGCTTTATTTACCCTAAAGAAGAATTAGGTTTGATCAGTAATTCTTTTTTTACCACCAATAATATGAATTGGCTATACCTAGGCACCAATTCACTTAATAGCATCAGACTAGGCGTTATTAAAGGTTATGATTACGGTAAGCTGCTCAGTCAATATATTCAGCGAAATACTAACAATAGTCGTCTGGTGGTATTAACTGGCGAAAAAGATGTGTTATCACGAGCGGTAAATATGCTACTCGCTGACAGAATAGATGTACTAGTAGAATCAGACATTATTTTTTGGTATCGAGTAAATCAATTGGGGTTGTCTGAACAAATGAAATATGCCGGACAAGCCAGTAAACCGATGAAAGCCTATATTGCTTTTTCACCACGTAATAAAAATTCAATTGATTATGCGCAAATACTTTCTGATGGTATTTTAGAAATGAGAGCCAATGGTGATTTAGAAAGAATATTGTCGAAGTATGGTTTGCATGATTGGAAATGACATATTCATTCATTAACCTTCTATTTTTACTCTTGCAGTTGATATTCCTATGTAAAAAATTATCATCTAACTTCTTTTAATCACTTTTTAGTAAGCCCTAATATTGAGAACAACATATGTATTTTGAAGATTATTATCCGGGCCAAACATCTCGGTTTGGCGCTTATCAGGTAACTGAAAGCGAGATAATAGAGTTTGCCAGCAAATATGATCCACAGTTCTTTCATCTAGACGATGAGGCGGCGAAAGAATCTCTTTTTGGGAGCTTATGTGCTAGTGGATGGCATACTGGAGCGATGTTCATGCGTATGCTGATAGACAATTTACCCGAAGAACATGGTTCTCTCGGTTCCCCTGGCATTAATAATATCAAGTGGTTAAAACCTGTATATCCCGGGTATATTTTAAGTGTAAAAAGTTGTGTGGATCAGTGTAGATTATCTGAGAGCAAACCTGGAGTGGGTTTAATACGTGTCAATTATGAGATTGTAAACCAGCATGAAGTAACAGTCATGACATTAGAATCAAATGCCTTCTTTAAGTGCAAAAAACACTAAGCCCTATGTGAGAAAGACACCCTGATGTGTGGTGAGGCTGTGTTGAAGCCAAGGTCTCATGAATATTGAATTGCTTCGGTAGAAAAGCTAGCCCAGGCAATAAGTGTATGTTGAAAAATCCCAAATCGATAAAGGTGTTTACTGCTAGTTCTCTGCTGACATTCGACCATGTACCAATGTTCAGTGAATGGCCGAGACTCTATGTTCTGCCCAATTCAAAGCCTCTTTAAATAAGCTATAAGATTGTTCAGGGTCTACTTTTATTTGTTGGCAAAAAAGCTCAATATTTCGCCACTCTGCCTTTTCAAATAACTCACATAGTTTTAAAAAATATGCCGATTCACCTTCGCGATTAATTATCGCGTTTTTCATATCTTCATGCAGAGGTAGTTTGTCCATAAGCTGTTGTATGTCGCCATCCACCATGGCATCGATTAATGACAATAATCCGATTAAAAATGCAGATGGCTGAGAATTAATAGGTAAGTTTGTATTTACCATTAGCTCACAAAAACGTCCTCTAGATAAAGCCATGACGGTCAACACTTTTGGCTTACCTATTGAAAATTGAGCGGTAAATAACAAGCCAATAAAACGTTTTAACTCTTCAAGCCCCAATACTACTATGGCTTGTTTTATGGACTGTATAACAGCATCGCGTTTAAAGATTGGTGATTGTACATATCTCAGTAATTTAAAAGACAGGTTGATATCATCTTCAAATATGGAAGTGATATTTTTAAGATCTATGTCGGCTTTATTTATTTCTGACCACAGGTTAGCCACAGCAATCTGAGAGGGGTTAAAGGCGACCGTCTTAATTATTTCGGGCCGACTAAAAAAGTAACCTTGAAAATACTCACAACCAATACTTAATGCGTGCTGAAAATCAGAGTAAGTTTCAATTTTTTCTGCTAGTAACTTGATATGAGGGAAAGGTTTTAACACCGTTATGATTTCTTGGAATTGCTGTTCAGATGTCAAGGAATAATCAAGTTTTATGATATCCACATAGGGGAAAAAATGCTTCCATTTTGAGTCATGCTCGTAATCATCTAAAGCAATGGAATAACCTTTTTCTTTTAAATCAATACAAGCAGCAAGTAGCCTTTTACCAGGTTTGGCTGTTTCGAGTATCTCAACCACAATCTTTTCTTTATCCAATAATAAAGGATAACCGTTGATTAACGAGTCATGAGTAAAATTAATAAAGGCTAAAGAACCTTGGGTTAAACTCTCTAATCCTAAATTAAACTCTAACCCTTCAATGATTTTTGCTGTGGCTTCATCTTCGTTTATATTATTAGGAAATATATTTTCTAAACTGTCGCGAAGTAATAATTCATAAGCATATAAGTTTTTATCTCTATTTAAAATAGGCTGGCGTGCCACATAAAAGTTCAAATTATACTCTCTATTTTATTACTGCTAACCAGAAACATATTCTTTCCTTCAGAAAAAGATGACAGTTATTGATGATTGATATTAAATTTAAATTAATAGAATCTTTAACAGATAAATTTACTTATTTGCATAACTGTATCTTACTACTTGCAGTTCGACTCAAGCAATCTCAAGTAAAAGTCATATCTGCCAGTTCTTTCACCGGTGCTCTGTGCGTAGAGCATCATACGGCATTTTAAGTACTCTTTGGTAAAAGTCTTTAGTAAGAGTCTTTGGTGCATATACTGACATGGGCATTACGCCGGAAAGTTCTCTTTCCAATGCAGAGCAATCTGCTCCCTTGTACAACACCACACTTTGTCATGGCTTTGTACATATTCAATAAATCGTTGCAGAGCAGCCATACGTGCTGGCCGTCCAATAATTCTACAATGTAAACCAATAGATAACATTTTGGGGGCTGTTTCACCTTCCGCATACAACACATCGAATGCATCTTTTAGATACTCATAAAACTGTTCGCCACTGTTAAAACCCTGTGGTGTAGCAAAACGCATATCATTGGTATCTAGCGTGTAAGGCACCATTAATAAAGGTTTAGCGTATTGAGTATCATAATACGGTAAGTCATCTGCGTAGGAGTCGGCGCAGTATAAAATGTCATCTCTTTCAGAGATCAATTTAAGCGTGTTAGGACTTGTTCTACCCGTGTACCAGCCCTTAGGTTTACTGCCTGTGATCGCTTGATGTAACTGCACTGCAGCATTGATCATTTTCTTTTCTTGAATTTCGGGCATTTCTTGATAATGGATCCAGCGCATAGAGTGACTGGCTATTTCCCAGTTTGCTTCCTTCATAGCGGCTACCGCTTCCGGGTTACGTTGTAGTGCCATCGTCACGCCAAATACAGTAATCGGTAAATTGTACCGAACAAACAAATTATAAAGACGCCAAAATCCAGCACGGCTACCATATTCATACATAGACTCCATGCTTAAGTGTCTGTCAGTGTATGCCTGCGCTCCAACTATCTCAGATAAAAACACTTCAGATTGCTCATCACCATGCAACACACAATTTTCTCCACCCTCTTCATAATTTAGTACAAATTGCACCGCTATTTTAGCATGATTAGGCCAGTTGGGATGAGGGGGATGTTGGCCGTAACCTATTAGATCTCTTGGGTATGCGTGTTTCATGGGAGGCACCTTATTCAAATTCTGTTGGAACAGATAAACCGCAGCCGGTTAAAATTAATTTTACCAGATTATTCGTAGCTTCCGTAAAATCAGTTTGAGTCATGGGTTTGCCCCTGAGTTCATTAATTTGTATGGAAAAGTCAGCATAATGTTGTGATGTTGCCCAAATATTAAATAACAAATAATGGGGATC
>JBLIBL010000238.1:0-3931 GCA_047633355.1 Polaribacter sp. | reverse complement strand
GTTTATTTACAGTTACAATTATCATACTTTACAACATAATAAAAACACTAACATTTTATTATTATTAAATATTTCAAAAGGTGCAACACCGAATCTTTCGGTATTTCGGCAAAAGAAAGGAAAACAACACCAGCTGTATAAAAAAACAGTAAAAATAATTATTGTTTAAAATATAGTAAATAAGTTATAAATTTTGTGTGTGATCAGGTGGGGCAACTTCGATTTTTCTAACTGTAATAATTATCAACTTTTAATGGCGGCATCTAACAGATATCTTTTTGCCATCGACTATTCAAATTATCTCCGTAATGTGACGTCGCGAATAATGCCATCAAATATTACTGTCTTACTAACATTAAGATAAAGGCCAGAAATCTTTGCTGGCTTGACTCAGGCGTTAATACTTGATGCTGAAGTGCTTCGCTGAACTTTAACTACATTAAATAATGAAAAGCCTTATTTTTAGAGCCTTTGATTATGTCTACAATATCTTAAAGTATGTGCATATGTAACTTTGTCTAACGCTTGCGGTAAAAAATATTTTCATTAAATACCATTATTAGATGATATTAACTCTTATCAGAAACAAGATAATAAGTGGTTTGCTTTCCCCTACTTATGCTTGTTGATGTAATGCAAATATACTTCAACATTGGCATGTAGCTATTCTGATAATTACAAACCGGGTAATCTATAAATATTAACAACTAGAGTTTTTTTGTTGCAAGAGTATTGAAACGTTTATCATTGTCGAGTCTTATCTAAGGCCTACTGGTCCTCTTTCTTTTTTATATGCCGTTTTTTTTAGAACCATGTTAAACTTAAAAAAAAATTTTTACGGGTATCATGTTGGCTTATCGATGGGTATTTAAAATATTATTTATGGTTGTTTTGTTCCCCTTTTTGGCTTCTGCAGAAAGTGAGCACGATGATAATGAGGTAATAAATAACTATTTAAAATTACAAAACCTAATACACCTTCAAGGCGATCAACATAACGCTTTTATTTCCACCTTGCTCACACAAATTAACAACTCAGACTATACATTTCTCAAACCCGCTGTTTTTGCAAATTTAGCTGTCCTTAATATTAACGCTGGCAATAAGGCTAAGGGGCAAGAATATTTAGCTGATTCTATTCAAGCATTTAATAACACTTCTTATAATAAGTATACCAACAGTGCTCTGTACAAAGTAAGTCGAGCATACTTACTGATAGGTCAGTATGCTAAAGCCATTGAGTATACTAATCAGCTAAATGCCTTCGCTGTTGAGCATAATGGCAAAAAAATGGAAGTTAGAGCACTGCTTAACTTAGGTTTGATTTATGCTGAATTGCAATTATATGATTTAGCAGAGTTGCGTCTTAATAAGTCTTTGGAAAAAGCTGCCTCTCTGGGAGATAATAAGCTCGAACATTTAACCATACTCTATTTATCAGGTGTTAAAATTAATCAACCCGATAGCAATAATCAAGATATCCTCAAATTAATTAATAGAGCTAAGTCTATTTATGAAAGCATTGGTTATTTAGAGCGGCTAGAAGGATTAACTTACGCAAGAATGGCAAGAGCTAACAAAGCTGAAGAATTGCTATTACAATCACTTTCTTTAGCGGTTAATAATCAAGATGTTCGTCTTAGCCAAATAACAAATCAAAGTATTGCCTCATTTTATTTTACCCAGAAAAATTTTACTCTAGCGTTAGCTCATGCAAAGGAGTCACTTAAAATAGCAATAGAATTAGGCCATAAAACAGAGGTTTCTGAACTCAACTATTTACTAGCGGAAATTTACAAGAGTTTAAATGATGACAAGAACACTTTGATTCATCTCTTGGCTTATGTTGAATTTCAAAACTCTAATCAAGCTAAAGCGTTTGTCGATATGCTCTATGAAATGGATAAAAATATAGCCATAGATAAAAAATTTGCATCTCTTGAAAACGAAAAACTTTTAAATCAAATAGCTATACAAAAAAGTGAAAAATATAACCAACTCTTTATCTTCATCATAATACTAATAAGTGTTTTATCATTCGTTATGCTATTACTTTGGAAAAATAGAAATAAAATGATGCTAGAAAAACTCAGCTATTCAATGCGCGATAATTTAACAGGTTGCTATGTTAGAAATTACTTAGATGATTACTTACCAGGGCTTAAGTCTAGATTTGAACGACGTGATAGCACTACCAAAGAGTCTGTCGGTGTAGTAATGGTAGATTGTGATAACTTAAAACCGATTAACGATAACTATGGACACGCCGCAGGTGATGAAGTTTTAAAAGCTATAGCGACAACACTTTCAAATCAATTGCGTAGCAGTGACGTTCTCGTAAGATGGGGAGGCGATGAGTTCGTTTTATTGTGCGAAAACATTTCCTTAACAGAGTTAGGTAATTTAAGTGAACGTGTAAATGCATCAATAGATAAGCTTGATATTATTTTTGAGAAAAACAATATCTCAGTAACTGTTTCTTCAGGATTTGCATTGCATGATATTAACAGCGGCTTTAATTTCTATAATCTTTTAAAGTGTGCCGATAATTATTTATATCAGTCAAAAAAACAAGGTAAAAACGCTAAAAACGGCGGTATGTATGTACCCAATACTGATTATCAAATATAAACACTTCAATATTCGCCTAATTCCTCAAGGTATACATGGATTGCAGATTTACATATAGTTTGATTTTATATATTACCCAAACCCATGTCCTGAACGGTGTTACGCTTTAACCTCTTTTTAATGCTGACTTAAGACTATTAACCAATCTAACTCAAATAATCTTATTGTTTGCTTAAATGCCATTTTATGCCTTTATAAATCGCTGAATTCCTCAGGCACAGTCTTTTTGAATAGTGTGTGAACTATACATTGCCCGTTCCTTTGTTTCTCTCTCTTTATTTGGATCTTCTATACAGACAACAGATTCGATAATAGCGAGATAATCCGTAGATAGCTTTGTTTCTTTTGCCCCAACAATGACGTGATTTAGGTACCAAGTATATGGTTTTAATGAAGGGTCTATTCTAATTGCACAATAAATTAGTGCTTCGAACGTTTTTCCCTGTTCATTTATTACGGATACTGTTTTTTCATTATACCCAGACCCTAAACTTTCTGCTCTATCTAAAATGGGTTTCTCATTTTCATCTATCTCAAAAAGAGCGCCTACGACCACGTCATCACTATTATTCGTATAAAAAGAGTCGCATTTACCTGATCCATCTTTGCCACTCATATTAAAACGCAACTGATGATTTTTAAGACTTACTGTGTCAATTTTTTGGGCACTTGGCACCCTTTGTTGAAGTCTTATAAGGGACATGTTTGAACCATATGCAAAATACTTCATCAAAACTCCTGTGCGATTAATACCTGTTCAACAGGCAAATAATTATTGGTTAAAAATATAGAACACAAACATTTAACTATTTATTGTTTGAAATTCTATGACATCGGCTATAAGGGTAACAAAAAAACATTAGCTTTTACATGGTTCTATTCCTAAGTTATAGGTTTCTCTTTTTTATCAGTATCCTCGAAAAACTCGGTACTTTAGTGCCTTGTAGTTCACTATAAGAGTCTTTTATATCCCTATCTAGGTTTGGTGCGAAAACCGGGTATGGTATCGGTTAATACCGATACCTCCACTAAGCAATTACTCTCTATTTTTAATGTAAAGCCGTATACCAAAGGTGGTTAGGGTTGCTAATAGTAATAAACCTAAAAAGCCAAAAACTAAATTTACATTTTTAAATGGTGTCCATTGAAGGTAATGAATTTTATAAAGTCTGTTGATTAACTTAGTATCATCGCCCTTCTGGCTTAACCTTAAGCTTACCCAATCAAGATTTATTTCAACACCTGTGCTAGTTTTTGCATTTGTTCCATCAATAGAAATAATGTCGCCATAACGTTCTTT
>JBLIBL010000237.1:0-3934 GCA_047633355.1 Polaribacter sp. | reverse complement strand
GCTCACGTGTTTCTTCAGCATTTAAAAAACAAACGTAAGCTAAACCTTTTTCAATAAGTTCAACAGCATAACTAAACAAACGGTCAAAATAATCTGAAGAATAATGAATGTCGCCCGCCCATTCAAAACCCAACCACTTAACGTCTGCTTGAATAGAGTTTACGAAATCAATATCTTCTTTTTCAGGGTTAGTGTCATCAAATCGCAAGTTACACAAGCCATTGTAGTCTTGAGCAATACCAAAGTTTAAACAAATGGCTTTCGCATGACCAATATGTAAAAAACCATTCGGCTCAGGCGGAAAGCGAGTTTGCACTTTGTTATGTTTACCACTAGTAAGATCGGCATCAATGATTTGGCGAATAAAATTAGTTGGACGGTTTTCTACTTCCGACATCCACAGAACCCCTAAAAGATTAAAATTTAAATAATGAAATTAAAGATATTATATCAATAGAATCAACAAGAGCGCACCTAAAGAATATAAATTCTGCTATGAAAGGTAAATATAATAGAACTTGTCGCTTTAAAGCACGAGTTTTGCACTCTCTATCGCATATTAAGCAAGTAATTAGCAGTGAAGCTCATCATTTGATCAATCTATTAAAATATCATAGGGATAACAAAATACATTCACATCTGACCAGTATGTTGTTATGTTATTTATAATTTTCCTTTATCGTTAAAACTTTTTAATGTCTGAATTATCCTCCCCCGAAATAATGTTTACATCTAATACACCAGTGCTTGAGAATATTCAACAGTGGCAACAAAAATCTAACAGTCAAATGACAGTTAATGGCTATTATCGACCAGGGGCTAAAAACGCTACACGTATACACTTATTACATGGCACAGGTTTTTCATCAATGACCTTAGCCGCCATGGCTTCACAATTACCAAAAGACTGGTCAATTTGGTTAACTGATGTACCAGGTCACGGTGATTCAACCCAGCCGACAACACGCATGCCTAACTGGCAGAAAATGGCCAATACTGTTGCCGATGCGATTTATCTACAAGCTAATGTTAAAGAAAATGGTCCATTAATTGGTATTGGACACTCAATGGGCGGTGTTTTAACCCTTTTAGCGGCGGTTAAATACCCAGACTTATTCAGTGAAATTATTTTGTTAGATCCTGTTTTATTTAAAACTGAAATGATCATTGCTCAACAGTTAATGCGTGCAACGGGTACATGGCGAAAAAGAGCATTAGTTAAGTCGGTTGCTAACCGCACATCAACATGGCCTAGCTTGGCTAACATGAAAGAAAGTATAGCCAATAAATCCTTTTATAAAGCGTGGCATCCACAAGTGATTAGCGATTATTGCGAGTCTTCCTCTAGCGCTAGTAACAATAATTCGGTACAGCTTAGTTGTAAGCCAAACTGGGAAGCATCCATTTTTGGTTCTTATCCAAAAGGTTTATGGCGAGCGATATACAAAATTAATATTCCAGTGGAAATATTAATCGCGAATAAAAGCTATTTTTTTATTCCTACAGCCGTTAAAAGAGCAGCAAAAATCAATAAAGCGATTCAATGGCAAACGTTTGGCCAGCATCACTGTTTTCCTATGGAACAACCTATAGAGACTGCTAAAAAAATTACTGATTTAATTGCATCATACAGCCCAATTTAATAGCGAGAACAACCTAGATTCCAAATAACCGCATTAAATGTTATATTTATGTTAATTAAAAATCGTACTTACACGGATGATCAAATGAATAAAACATTTTTTATTATATTTTTACCTATTTTACTACTTTGTAATCGTGTCAACGCTATTGATATTTCTCGACATTTGAGTACAACAACTGAGCCAACACCTACATTTAGAGTTGACCCAAAATATCCCAAAAACGCAGCGAGAAATAGTAGAGAAGGCTGGGCTAGATTTAGCTTTATCATTGAAAAAGACGGCAGCGTATCAAATGTAATAACTAAAGAAACATCTGGTAGTGAAGATATTACTTTAGCAGCTAAAAAAGCGGTAATGCAATGGAAATATCAGCCAGCAATGGAGGATGGTGAACCAATACAACAATGTGCAAATAGTGTGCAACTTTCATTTAAAATGAATAAACAAAAAAATAGTGCAACTGGCGCAACTAGACGTTTTCAATATTTATATAGTAAGACAAAGGTAGCCCTAGCAGAAAAAAATTATGTAGAAGCAAAGGAACTGTTAAGCAAATTTAAAAAAATAAAACATATGCATTTATCTGAAAATAATTTTTTACAGTTACTTAGTGCACAATATGCTAATGAAATTGGTGATCCTGCCCTACAACTTTCCCATTTAAATAAAGTCTCATTCTCTTCAGAACCCGAGAGTCATCAACATGTATTATCTATGCTAAAGCAGAAATTTATTTTAGAGATAAAATTAAACCAATTAAAGTCTGCATACAATACTTTTAAACGTCTTGAAAAAATTGCCGCTGACGAACCATATTTAGCTGATTACCAAGCCCTTATTAAACGTGTAGATGAGTTTGTTAATTCAGATAAAGAACTAGTGATTGCCGCTGATATTCGTCAAGATGACTACTGGCATTATGCACTTGTGCGAAATGAATTCACCCTGACTAATATCACAGGTAAATTAACAAAAATGGATATACGATGTGCGAATAAACGCCATATTTATACTATTGAAAACAATAATACTTGGAAAATACCAGATGCTTGGCAACAATGTAATGTCTATATTTTTGGTCTGAACAACACTACATTTAATCTCGTTGAGCATCCATTTACAGCTTAAGTAAATTCGATGAAACTAAGTGCGGGTTTTTAACTCAATTAATTAATTCGTGCTTTAGCAAATGCAGTTAATTCAGGCGATAAAGTAGCTAAATTTTCTAAGTCATTTGCGACAACTTTTTTAGGTAGTTTTTTGATCAACAGCTGACCAACTTCATTGGCATTTTGTCTGGCAGCAAAAATCAATAAATTGTCATTATTACAAGAAGTATCCTGAAACACTTTACGCAATTTTAACCGATTTGATTTGAGTAGTTTTCTTAAGCGCCCTTTGTCATCAACGGCAATGTATCCACAAATATTTTCAGCAAGGTTGGCACTTTGGCTAGTAGGCACATAAAGTAACCAAACGAATGTTGTGATAATGCAAAAAAGTAATATCTTCATATTTTCCTCATTTTTATAGATAAAATACATATATTTTAATCTTAGCTTATCTTAAATAATATACATAATGATTTCTACATTTAATCAATATCTTAAAAATAGAAAACACAGTTAACCTATTTACGTATCCACTCTAAATAGCAGGGCAGCTTGTAACATTGAGGAAAAAATTTAGTAAATAACAAAAAAAATTTGACACCTTTTTTACTGAAAAAACAAATATCTACACCACCAACATTATCCCATCGAATCACTTTATCACGCTTCACAACTAATGTAGTCGGATCTTTTTTACTTCCTCACTTATCCGCCGAGGATAACAAAAACAAACCGCTTATATCGCCATACAACCAAGAAAAACAGACCTCAAAAACCCATAATATAATGGAGCCACTTAGCAAATAATTCACTCCCTTTGGACAAAAAAACTGTTACTGAAGTCATCGACTATTTGAAAGAAGAAACGGCAACCATTAGTGATCCACAGATTAAAAAAATATTCACTGGATTATTTGATCTTGTCGAATTACTTGCCAGCGAAAATGAAAAACTCACGGTTGAAAATCAGCAACTAAAGAATGAAGTTAATGAATTGAAAGGCGAGCAAGGAAAGCCAGACGTTAAGCCGAATAAGCGCAATGCAACAGATATATCGTCAGAGAAAGAACGAAAAGATGGCAAGCCAGGTGATGATGGTAAAGCACTAGAAGATCGCCGCAAGAAAAAGCGCAATCGCAAGCCTAAACTACCTGATATTAACATTGACCGAGAGCA
>JBLIBL010000236.1:0-3936 GCA_047633355.1 Polaribacter sp. | reverse complement strand
TCTTTTGGTACAATAATGGGTAAATGTACCGTTAAACTATGATTAGATTGTCCAAAGTGTGGTGCGATATGTTGACCGGCCTTTAATAAGGAAAAAAACACTTCAAATGGATTATTATCCACTTTATATAAAGGTAGTTTTTCCAATAACTTTGTTGTTTTTGGCATGAGCGACAACAAACTGTTATTGGCAACTCCGTCCTTATAAAGATTAAGCGCAGTCCAGTTTTTTGAACCTATAAGTGACTCAAACCCTTTAGCTTGATAACTGCTATCCAAATAAGGAACTCCTTTGTCTTTAATTAGCGTTAACAGTTCAGAGAATTCACTTGTGAGATCATTAAAGCTTGCTTCAAGAAAATGGCACCAATCAAAGCTATCGTTATCATGAATGGGCTTAGCAGCTAACTCAGGAATATAAAACAAATGAGGTTGTTGTTGCGCTGTTAAATAATCAACAGCATCGTTGTGTGTTTGTGGCCATACTGCAGTCGCTATTTTTAAACTACCCTCACCATTTTCAACACTGACGTTATGAAGGCTGGTAAATTTTTCTCTAAGAGCAATATTTGCTGTATAAGATCTAAGCCGTGTTTCATAAGACAGATTTTCGTTTTGATGCAAGAGACTCAGCCTAGCATCCTGATCATTGCCAAGTGAATATAAGGCAAGTGCTTTTTGCATTTGCCCGTGTTTCTGAAAAAAATAGCCGCCATATAGATAAGCTTTTATAAAGCTCTTATCATTATTTATACAGGTTAAATATGCATTAGCTGCATTTTTATCTAGGCCTATTTGCTCTTCAATCACGGCTAAACGATAAACTTGTTCTGTATCTTTAGCGTTACTAGCAACATACTCTCTAAGCAACTCTAAACCCCACTGATTATTTTGGTTATAAAATGCTTGGTCTACTTGTTGTAACAGGTTTGCTTTACTCATCGCTTACTTCCTGTAATTTTCCAGCCTAATACCCCACAATTACCCGGTAAGTCTATTGACTGAAAAACTGTATTCGTGCCCAAGTTTTCGAGTGTTTGACAAAGTGCTATGACTTCTTTATTAGACAATGAAGCAGCAATTAATTGCTCCAATCTTGAGCTTTCTGCAAAGACTCTTGTTTTCATTACTTGATATGTTTGCATCAATACCGCAGTCTCTTGCCCTTGTTCTTTCAATTGAATAAGTTGATCAATGGCTGAAAAAACTTGTCCTGTTATCGCTTGGCTTTTTACCCATGTAGCATCATTAAGTATCTTTTCTCCCGCAGTATTAAGTTCTTGTAAACAAATATCTCCTTTTAGAAATGATTCAAACCTTGCCAGTAAATCACTTTTAAACAGTAAGTCAAATTCTTTAACTTTACTACGCGCAGGAGTAACAACCTCACTATCCTGATGATGCATAATAAACAAAAACTGACCCTTAGGTTTTAACACCCGAACCAGTTCACTTGTTGACAAGCCAAGTGCTGAATACTCTAAACCAAACTGGCTAGTAATAGCATCAAACATACAGGGTTTAAAAGGCAGCTTTGTGATGTCAATATTAGGTATAAATTCAACATGTTTTAATGAAAAATTATCTTCAAGATGTTTTTGAGGATTTATATTTGCACGGTCTACTGCTGTAATTTTTAGAGACTGATTAAATTCTAATAAATTATTTGGTACACTGCCATTCCCAGTCGCTAGGTCAAGTACTGTTGAGCAATCCTTGAGGCTTAACGCAAATTCTCGCCAACTATTTAAAAGGATAGACTGGTCTTCAGCACTATTATTTGCAATACAACTCTCTTGATGGCTACCTTGCCAATATAATGACCAAGCATCGCTGTTTTCCATACTAGTCCTCTCTTGGTGTTATATCACATGGCGCTGTTAGTCGAAATAAGCCCTCAGGTCCGTTAAATGGAACTGTTCCATGCCAGACATAAGACGGAAATATAACGATCATACCCGGTTTAGGTGTCACAATTCTCGCTATTTTTTCACGATCTTTTAATTGCATAGAACTTTCACCAAATTTTATTGCCCCGGCGTACTCTGAAGTTTGTGGGTAATGAGAAAAGTCTGGTACTTGTACATAAAAAGCAGAGCTTAACCAACCTTCAGGGTGAACATGATTAACATGAAAACCATTAGGCTTAAGTTTAACAGACCAGGAACCGGCAAAACTGATTTGTTCAGTTCTTCTAGATAACAGAGGATGTAAGTTATCCTTAGGAAGTGCAGAGATATATTCTCGCGTTACTACTTCAAAGGCATTTTTTAATTCAACAATTTGCTTAATTGGTTTATGAAAAAGCCGACCCGGTGTCTGAGTGCCAAATTTCAAGGTTTGTTTTAGAGGTTCGTGCTCAGTTTGATGCATTGACAACAAAACCCCCTTTAATTCATCTAAAAATGCAGCCCTAGAACTATAACCTTTAGGAACAGGAATATCATAAATTTGAATATGTTTTTGATAATCAACTAACCATTCATAGCGCTCGTCATTGGTTAATCGCCAACAGATACTTTTATAAGCTATTAACAATTGGTTTTTTGGCGCAATTCTCTCTGCATAGGCTATTTGAAGCAAGGCTTTTTCATAGTCAAAATCTATGATTAATAACTCAATTAAGTCTAGCGCGTTTGAAAGCTTATAATGCTCGAGCAGTGAAGACTCTATGAGTAAGACTGCCGCTTTGATGTCACCAGCAGAAGCTAATAACTTACCTTTTAAATGTAAAAGATCTGGGGTTTTTTCTAGCTTTAAGGCTTGCTCCACTATTATTATGGCATGCGCTTGATTACCTGCAGATAACAAGCTTTCAGCATAAGCATGTCGTAACAGAGAATTCTTCGGTGCATATTCAATGGCCAGTTTAAAACTTTTACCAAACTCACTTTTTTTACCTATTTGCCAATAAAATTCATTCAGAGTTTCATGTACTTCACAGTTGTCGGGTGCTTTGTGCAAAGAGCGCCAATAAGCTTGCTCAGCTTCCTGATAATTACCCATATCGAACTGAGCATTGGCTTCATTATAATCAAGTTCAGCAAGATTAGGAGCAATAACTTGTGCTTTTTTAAAGCAGTCGATAGCCAATAAAAAGTCACCTGACATGCGATAAGCAACACCTAAATTATGTAACGCATTGACGTAATTAGGCTTTACCATAAGCGCTTGTTGATAATATTTAATGGCCGTTTGAAACTCATGCTGTGCTTTAAATATGTTACCGAGCGATGTTAATGCTGAAACATCATTTTTTGACAATAAAAGTACTTGCTCAAAATTATTTTTTGCTAGCCCAAGCTCTTGTTGATTTAAATACAATAAACCAAGGTTTTTTAGCGCATCTATATAACTAGGATGTAAGCTTATCGCTTTTTTATAATGCTTTTCCGCAAGTTTACTGTTCAGGTTTTGTTTGTAGGCATTAGCAAGGTTGTTATGAACTTGTGCTTGATTATCATTAATATCGATAGATTTAATAAAGTAATCAATAGCCTTGTCTATCGCGCCATTAGCTTTGTGTGCCATAGCCGCTAAATGCAGAACATCTGTATTGTTATCCACAGAGCTTAACAATAGAGTAAGCTCTTCAAGTACAACTTTTGTTTGGCCTTTTTGTAATTGCGAAAAAAGTTGCTGCAGTTTTTTTGTTATTGTTGATGAGCTAATATTTTGCATATTTATCAGGCTTTATTTTTATAAATAAAATTAGTGACATTACATTCTATTAGCATACCTCATCTAACCTTAGATTAAAAAAAAAGTGACCAACAAGGTTGGTCACTTTTAAATTAATTAATACTTAATTCATACTAGATAAAATATAGTCTTAATAAGTGATTAATCAAACGTGTAAGAAGCACTTAAGAATACACGTGGACCAATAACATCATATGTTTCTGGGAACGTGTTAGCTTGTGATTGTGAATCACCT
>JBLIBL010000235.1:0-3938 GCA_047633355.1 Polaribacter sp. | reverse complement strand
ATTCATTGGCCATTTTATTAAAAGAAGAAGGGCTTTATGACAGGGCGACGATATTTGCGACTGATTTTAATGATGACGCCCTGGCAAAGGCGAGTAGAGGCATTTATCCAGTTAAAGACATTAAAGACGCCTCTGACAGCTACAGGCAAACAGGCGGAGCACATTCATTAACTGGATATTTTCATGCAAAATACGATTCATTGATTGTAGATAAGTCTTTGAAGGAGAATATCACCTTTGCCAACTACAATTTAGTAACTGATGGCGTCTTTGGGGAAATGCATCTCATCCTATGCCGAAATGTACTTATTTACTTTGATAAATCTCTGCAGAACCGGGTTCTGAGCTTATTTAGTGAGAGCCTCCTTTATAAAGGTTTTCTTAGTCTTGGCAGCAAAGAAAGCCTAAAATTCTCAAAAGTCAGGGATCAGTTTGATAATTTCGATAATGAACAAAAAATCTTTCAGAAGAAACAAGGTTGAATAATGTATGAAATTGAGCTTTGAAGCTATTGTGTTCAGAGTGTCCGCAGTAGGGACTTAATGAGCTGAAAACCATTCTTCCTTGCTTACAGAGCCCTTTTGCTTTAACAGTTATTATTGTTCAACACCTAGGAGCAACCTCAGATGGCACTTTAGCTAGCACTGTAAATAAACTGTGTTGGTTGTCAGTGAAGTAAGGTGAAGGACAAGAACTTTTGGAACCAGGAACTATCTATATGGAACCAGCTAATTATCATTTGCTGGTTGAAAAGGACAAAACTCTGGCATTGACTGTTGATGTAGCTGTAAATTATTCTCGACCTTCGATTGACGTTCTTTTTGAATCAGCAGCGGATGTATTTGGACAGGGTCTTATCGGAGTGATCCTGACTGGCGCCAACGAAGATGGCGGCCAAGGTTTAGAAGCTGGCGGAATTACCGTTGTTCAGGAACCCGCCACAGCTGAAGTGAGCACCATGCCGCAGGCAACTGTTGATTGTGTGGAAGTTGATCATCTGCTCCCACTGGAGAAGATTGGACCATTTTTAGTCGAAGAAAAAGTATCAGCCCCTCAATTATCGCTATGTGCTGGTGAGAAAGTTGAGCTAGCTGTCTCAAATGGATGGTTGGTGATGAATTTGTCGTATTGCTTTATCTGGATGATCTGTCTATTGCCTAGCCTAGCCTAGGCTTTGAGCAAAGAATAAGCTTACAAATTCTTGAATTTATACTAACATTGTCAGTATGAAAATTAAAATATACTACCTTCTCCTACTTACAGTAATATTTTGCTTTAGTTCTCAACTGTTATCGGAAGAGCAATCAGAAGAACAGTCAGATGTTCTTACCATAGCTGCGACTGAAAATAACCTGCCCTTTAGCTTTAGTCTACCTGATGGAACTCCGAGCGGACTCTATGTTGAGTTTTGGAGACTCTGGTCTGTAACGAACAATATTCCTATACGTTTTGTAATGGTACCTTTCGAAGAGGGCTTACAGTTAATAAGACAAAAAAACACCCTTCATGCTGGACTCTTTAGAAATGAACACCGGGAAAAATGGGCTGACTTTTCATTGCCTATCCATAATGTACAGTCAGGGCTCATTTATAATCGTTCAGTCAATAAAAAATCTAAACTTAGAACACTAAATGATATAAAACTATCGAGTCATCGCTCTAGCTTTCAAGAACTCTATATTAGGGAAAATTATCCTGACTTCAAACAAACAACGTATGAAGATTTTGATGATGCCATCGAAAAGTTGTTAGACAATGATATTCAGGCTGTTGTTGCTGAATTTCCTGTTGCCTTTGCAAAACTGGCAAAAAGGGGTTTAAGTGGAGTATTCACTATTTCTGAGGAAGTCCTCGTTTCGAATAATGTGTTCGCTCTTATAGCAAAAGGTCAACCGGAATTATTGGCTAAAATTAATGCTGGTATAGAAAATATTCCTATTAATCAAGCCATTGAATTAGAAATGAAGTGGCTACCGACCCTGAAACCCTTTTTTAAGAAATTATCTACTGTTTCGACTTTAACGGGAGCTGAAAAAAGATGGTTGTCTGAAAACAATTCATTTAGTTTGGGTGTTGATCCTAACTGGGCACCTTTTGAATTTAAAGATGATCAAGGCCAGCATAGTGGTATTTCTGGTGATTACATTCAGTATGCACAACAACAACTACAAATAAAGTTAAAACCAACCTTAGCAATTAATTGGGCAGATCTCTTTGAAGAGTTTAAAATTGGCAATATAGATGTAATCTCTGCAATTTTTTATACAGAAGAAAGATCGCAATATATTAATTTTACAGATCCATATTTTGAAATTTCAGTAGTCATTGTTAGTAAAAAAGATTCTTTTTATGCTGAAAGTTTATCATCATTAAGTGACCGGAAGCTTGGCGTAGTGAATGGCTATGTTTTTAGTAAACTCATTAATCGAGATTACCCAGATATAAAGATATTGGAAGTTGATTCGGTTGAAAATGGACTTAAAAAATTACAGTCTGGAGAAATTGATGCCTTTGTTGACTCTATTGCTGTGATTAATTATGAAATTAGCAAAAATCAAATCACTGATATTATTATCACTTCATTTACACCGTATAAAATTGAAGTATCCATGGCTGTTCGAAAAGGACTTGAGCCACTTATTCCCATTTTAAATAAAACCATTGCCACCATGGATAAGAAGCAACGCTCTGCTATAGCGAATAATTGGTTATCGGTACACGTGAAAACAGGTACAGAATTATCAACAATAATAATTTGGTCATTGCCTATTTTATCAATTCTAATGCTAATTATATTTTGGGTGATTCGTAGTAATCGAGTCTTGGCGACTTCAATAAGTGACCGCTATAAAGTAGAGTTAAAGTTAACTGAAGAAAAAACTAAAGCCGAGGAAGCTAATCTAGCTAAAGACAAATTCCTTGCCAACATGAGCCATGAGATACGTACACCAATGAATGCTGTACTTGGTATGTCACGAATATTATCAGAATCAGGCTTAACCCCAGAGCAGCAAAATAACAATAATATATTATATTCATCAGCCTCCGCTCTGCTTTCACTTTTAAATGATATTTTAGATTTGTCCAAAGTTGAATCAGGAAAAATAGAACTGGATATTCAATCATTTAATCTAAAAGAGGTCATCGATAAAGTAATTCATCAGCAACAATTTTTATTGGCTGACAAAGATGTTTTATTAAGTGTTAATATTGATTCCTGCGTACAAAATTTTCTACGTGGTGATTCATTTCGATTAACTCAGATAGTGACAAACCTAATAAATAACGCTATTAAATTCACAGAGCACGGTGAGATTATGCTCACAATAAAATCTATTAATACCGAAGTGAGTAGCTTTAACATTGAATTTTCTATCTCAGACACAGGCATAGGTATGACGATGAAAGAGATAAATAATCTTTTTGATACCTATAATCAGGCTGATAGCTCTACGACTCGGAAGTATGGAGGCACTGGACTTGGGCTTTCAATCTGCAGAAAATTAGTAAAATTGATGGGAGGCACGATTACTGTTGTTAGTGAACCTAAAAAAGGCAGCTGCTTTACATTTAATTTGCTTCTTAGTGCTGGTGAGCAAATAAAACTCTCAAAACAAGCTCAAAAAACGGCTGGTGATAGCCCTAGAGCAATGCAAAAAGATTACTTTAAAATTAAATATCAAACACTAAAAAGTAAAAAATTGCTTCTGGTGGATGACAATCCAGTTAATCTTATTGTTGCTTCCTCTCACCTAAAAAATATTGGTATCAATGTAACAACAGCAACAAATGGACAGGAAGCCATTGACGCTGTAAAAAAACACCATTTTGATGCTGTTTTAATGGATATTCAAATGCCTATTATGGATGGATTAAATGCATGCCGCGCCATTCGAAATGATCTAAAAATCATCGATTTACCCATCATCGCATTGTCA
>JBLIBL010000234.1:0-3992 GCA_047633355.1 Polaribacter sp. | reverse complement strand
GCAGCAAGTTTTGTAAGTCAACAATGGCAAAAAGGAGCAAAAGGTTTGAATGCGTTAAATGTGAGCGGTCATGTATTAGTAATTGGTTGGAATGGTAAACGTACAGAGCAACTTATTAAGCTGCTGCTTATTGAAAAAGCGAATTCCTTAGAAAAACCTGAGATTGTGCTTTGTGTTAGAGCCGATATTATAAATCCCTTCCCCTCTGAAATAGAATTTGTACATGTAGACTCGTTCAATAAAGATGAAGATATGGACAAAGCCTGTGTTGATAGCGCAGCCATTATTTTAATAGATAATCCTCTTGACGATATGACCATGACCACCTCTTTATACTGTTCACAACGCAATGAGAAAGCTCATAAAGTTGCTTACTTTCATGATGAAAGCTTGGTAAAGCTACTTCAAAAGCACTGCCCAGAAATAGAGTGTACCCCCAGCGTTGCGGTTGAAATGCTAGCTAAATCGGCTTTCGATCCGGGTTCAAGTCTATTACATCACGATTTGTTGGATGTATATGAGGGCCAAGCACAATTTTCAGCGACTATTGCGCAAAACGTAGATCCGATTAGCGTAAAAAATATGTTTTATCTACTGAAACATAAATACGACGCTATTTTTATTGGTGTTGCGGGTAATCATGACATTCAAAAAATTGTGGTCAATCCGCCGCTCACAGATAAACTATTGCCGGGCGATAAGATTTTTTATATCGCTGAAACTCGTATACACAATATAGATTGGGCAAAGTTTAGTGATGCCGATTTAAACTAAGATTTGCCAACTATTGCTGCGTTTAGGTATATCGTTCACTTAAATATGTAGGTTTCAAATAATGTTGGAACTTGGTAAAAGTGTATAAGGTCTTATATACTTTTACCAACACACTCAGATAAAAATAGTCGTTACGTGAGGACTACTTTTAAAAACAAATAGCAAATCAGCTTACGTACTAAAGTACTATTTTAAGCTCCTGCCTTATCGCCTAATGTGTTAACACGAAATTAACAAGTGAGGCGCCTATGAAAAATTACTTATCAACAATTGGCTTATTTTTATTGGTATATGGAACGGCTAACGCAGCTTGCAAAGACAGTGTAGTATTGGTGCATGGAAATACCGCATCACCCTCAAGTTGGAATAATACCCTTAACGAACTATATGCACGAGGCTATACTAATAATGAAATCTTCACACCCAATTGGGGCTCAAAATCTTGCGCTACATGCAACAATCACAACGGTAGTGAAGAAACGCCTGTACGCACAGCCATTTTGAATGCTATTAACAGCTCTTGTACAGGAAAAATTGATGTTATTGGTCACTCTATGGGTGTGACGCTCGCAGCACAGCAAATTGATAAACTTGCTGTTGCATCTTCAATCGACACCTTTGTTGGTGTCGCTGGCGCGCTATTAGGATTGCGTAGCTGTGGCGTTTACCCTTATAACGTGTGGAATAGCACCTGTGGTAGATCAGGTTTATCTATCAGTAGCCCATTCCTTGATGGGATTTACGGCGTACCTTTGGGCGCTAAAGTGTATTCGTTGAAAAGCTTTATTGACCAAGTAGTTTGCTCTACTGGCAATTGCTATGTTTATGGAATGCACAGCAGCCGAATTTGGAACGAAGACGCTAGTTACACGTATTCATTAGGTCATTTTGGATTGCAGACCGATACTGCTAGTGATCAAGTTGATCTTATTGAGTAGCCTTTATGCGCCAATTTATATTGGCAATAGTTTAGGCCTTATACAGCGAAAAAAAGTGATTCCCTCCACCAACCTGTCGCCAACAGAATTGCTGCTGTAAAGTTTGTGTACCCTTGTTCGTGAAGCGCTAATACGACTCAATGAAATCAAAATCCCCTTTGATGACATTCTCATAATTAGGAGACAAACTGAATTTTGAACTCGTGAAGTCAGTCATAAATAAACAAAATACTGGCTCACATTTTTCTCGATTTTAATCGTTATATACATGCTGAGAATTATATAAAGGTAAATCAACCGCCTCTATTCATAAACTTAATGTGGATGCTGACTTGTTGATTTACAGGTCTAGATTGACGTAGGGCATAGATGGAATGAGCTATATTTAATTTTTAAAAGGTATGTGATAGGATTCCGTTAAGAGTTTTAGATAGTTATTTTCACGCTAATATAGGCAAGTTTGTCAAAGGCTGAAATTTTAAGAGGAAGGAATGCTCCTTTTCCCGATGTCTAATTGCAGTGAGGTTGAGTATGGAAACTATAAAAATAAATGGTCAATATTACGGTTACGTCGTTGACTTCAAAAATGATGATAGATTAAGGAAAAGCTTTAATAGTTTGACTAAAAAAGTATATCACTTCGATTTTGAGGGTTGGTATACAAATGGCTACTGGGGCGATAGATATAGGCCTTATTCATTATTGAAAGGCGACAATATTGTCAGTAGTATCAGTGTAAATGTTATTGATTTTTTAGTTAAGGGTGAGAAGAGAACCTATATCCAAATTGGGACGGTCATGACAGATCCTGAACATAGGAATAAAGGTTTGAATAGGCTACTGTTGGAGAAGGTATTGGCCCAATGGAGGGGAAAATGTGATTTAATTTATCTTTTCGCCAATGATAGTGTGCTTGATTTTTATCCAAAGTTTGGTTTTAGCCGCGTAGAAGAATATCAATATTCAAAAGAAACAAACTTACGGGTTAGTCAATCCGATGTGACAAAACTCAACATGTTGGATATCCAGAATAAAGAACTACTTTTCAACAAAGTTAATCAGTCGGTTCCTTTTTCACAATTATCAATGATAGATAATGCGTCTCTTGTGATGTTTTGCTATACCGCCATTTTGGAAGACAATGTCTATTATATTAAAAAGCTTGACGCTGTTGTCGTGGCCGACTTCGAGCAGGATACTTTATTCTTAAAGGATGTTTTTTGTGAAACACAAGTACCGTTAGATGAAGTTATTTCTGCTTTAACTAGCAAAGAAACTAGGAAAGTTGTGTTGGGGTTTACCCCTAATGACAAAGCTTCCTTTGATGAAAATATTTTAATACCAGTGGATGCTCTTTTCATACTTGATGATAGGAGGGGCTTATTTGATAATGAAAAGCTACAGTTCCCTGTTTTATCTCATGCCTAGCGGATTCATGGAGTCTGGATCCAAAGCAACAAATAAATCTAATCTCGTTTAGTTAAAAAATAGAGTTTTATGCTGTATAACCTTTACTCGGGTTATTACGCTCTAGGAAATCGGAGAGTTATGCAGTTCATAATTGAAGCTATTAGAGCCGCAGCCATGGGCGCTTTGCCTATTGCGTGTTTTACATTTTTGACCGTGCAGTGGGCCATTGCCAGTGGGCGGATGTCCAAATTTTCTGATGCAAAAGATCTGCAAGCTCAGTACAAAAAACAGCGAAATGAAATCAAGGAAGCCAAAAGGACAGCCAAGGAAAAAAAGCAAGCTGGGGAGCCAAAAATAGAACAAGGTCAATACGAAAATGAACCGTTTTTTCACAAACGAAAAGGCGGTGATCTTATGTTTAACAAGCTGTTATTTTTCGGTGGTGGGTTTTACGGCACCATGGCATTGTTCACTTACCTGATCATTGAAGTTGTCGAAATACTGACATTTCTTGGCAAAATTATTGATCTAACAAATTGGCACTTCACTTTCAATATTCAGTTCCTAGTTGATCTATTTGTGAATTCCATCATGAATATCGTTGCGGCCTTTATTTGGTTTAAAACTCTGCCGGAATATGTTGATGTGAATAACGGTTTTGTCTGGATAGCAGCCACTTATATAGGGTACTTGGGCGGTATACATTTTACTAAAGTAAAAGGCGATGAAGTGTGGCAATTTCTAGCGACCAAGCTTCAAAAAGTTAAGAGAAAGTTCGGCAAAAAATGATGCTATATGCCGCGAGTCGTTTTAACTTCATCAAGTCGGTAACGACCGCTAACTGACGTATTAGAGTTATTTGTTGATTTA
>JBLIBL010000233.1:0-4007 GCA_047633355.1 Polaribacter sp. | reverse complement strand
GCCATTACCGATAGGATTACGACAAAATATATGCTGTTTGGTAATATTTTTAAGCTTAGGAAATTGCCCTACACCTAAAAGATCACCATCTTCACTGACAAATAACGAAGGACAATAACTGACTCCCACATTCGGGTTTTCAGATAAATGTTGAATGTGCATGGATAATTTATCGGGAGCCCAATAATCATCGGCGTCAAGCAAAGCAACATATATTCCACGTGCAGCATCTATACCGGTATTACGGGCACCCGATAAACCTCTATTAGATTGTTGAATGATCCTAATACGGGGGTCTGAAAATTTATTTACTATCTTTAAGGTATTATCAACACAACCATCATCGACTAAAATAAGTTCAAAATGATGGTAACTTTGCTCAAGAACACTGTTAATACTTTGCGCTATGTACTTCTCAACGTTATACATAGGGATAATGACCGATATAACGGGAATTGAATTAGCTTTCATGTGGTTTTTCTCCTGTTAAATATATTACTTAAGTTGTAAATTATTGGTTTACTAGCACTTATTAGATAGATGGAAAATAGGCAAAACAAACTACTAAGAAAGATCACAACGGCAAACTCCATAGGTTCACTTGGACTAAATACAATCAGTGCTGAAAAACTAATTAATAGGCAAATTAAGCGAGTAATCGTTTCGTTATGGTATTGCTCTCTTGCTCTTTGAAAACAACAGATGATGTCTAGAAATAAATTAGGCAGAGCGACTAAGCAAAGTATTGTGATGATTGGGACAACTGAAATCCATTTTTCATCAAATAAAATGGGAACGTAAATGGGAGCTATAAGCGCTTGAACAATAAACAAACACCCGATTAACAAGGAAATCCCAAATATTATTTTTTGTTGCTCTAATAACTGTCCTTTACGTGCTAATTTACATAGATAGGGATACAAGGCGGCAATATAAACTTGGTTAATTGACTGACTTAAGCCAATCCCTGCATTTTTTGCAAAACTATAAAAACCAAAGAGCTCTGGTGTTAATAGCTTACCAGCAATAAACGTGTCCGCATAAAGCCTTATACCTCGTAAAAATTCAGTATTAAAAATTTTTCCTGAAGTTTGCAACATCTGATAGATAACAGATAATTTAAAGCCAATGCCATAAGATTTAACCGGTGAAAATGAAAAGAATAATAACCAACATATTGAGAAAGCAATTTTTCCTAAAGCTACCGCTAAAATATCGGCTCCTAATAAAGCTGCAATCGCGATAGTAACGTTTTCAATAATAACGCACAGTCCATTTCGTATACTGAACCAACGCATTTTATTTTCACGTTTTAATAAGGATATTTTTATACTGACCCAAGGATAAAAAAGATAAATAACAGCCATTATTTTTAATAAATCGGCGATATTATTATTATCATAAAGTGAAGATAAAAAGTCAGCAGAACTCCACTGCCCGATTGCTATGATTAGACAAATTCCCCACTGAATAAATATACCATTTTTAGCAAAACTTTCTATTTGATGGGGTTTACAGTTAATTAATTGACTACCCACACCCGCCCTGAGTAACAGTCCAAATACGTCATGAAATGCTAGAGCTAACATAGCGGTACCGTAGGAAAGGGGAGACAATTGAGCAGCAAGCACAATAATAGTGAAAATTCGGGATATTTTAGCTATGAACTCCGCACTGAGTAACCATACAGCATTTGATAATAGTCCGATAACAGAATTTAATTGTATTCTAAAAAATTTAATCAACGGCATTAGAACATTCCTGAATCATCGTTGCTTAGTAATTAACAAGATAACTTCAAGTTTCGTTCCAAGATTTAAATAATCTCAACACATTGATTAATATTATCTTTTATTTTTAACCAAGAATACTATCCGTAATAATTTGCACTATGAAAATAATTACAAGGACTATTTGCAAATTAAGAATAGTTTTACTCTATTGCCGATGTTTGCCATTACTGCATTTTTTTATATAGCGTTGAAGGGCTTACACCTAATTCACTTGCCGCTTTAACTATATTGTCATGGCACATTTCAATCGCTTGCTCAATCGCTACTTTTTCAACTTCAGCAAGGGTAATAATTGATGAAGGTGATGTAGGCGTACTCTGACCGAATGTGCTTTGATTGCTAGTAATATTTGAAGAGGCAATGCTGTTGGTCTTTATGGTCGATGGAGAATCAACTTGTTTATATTGTCGTCCAAGTTGCTGAACGATAATATTTTCAGTGATGAGTGGCCCTTCAGACATAACGGTTGAGCTATGAATAATATTCATTAATTGGCGTACATTACCAGGCCATAAATACGATTTAACTAACTTCTCTGTACCCGAAGAAAAACCAGCAAATACCTTACCTTCAATTTCACTAAAGTGACTTAGAAAATATTCGGCCAATTGAACAATGTCATTATCACGCTCATTTAGTGGCGGTAAAGCAATGGAAATTACATTTAAGCGATAGAATAGATCTTCGCGTAATTTATGTTCAGTAATCGCCACTTGGGGATCTCTATTTGTTGCACTTATAAATCGAATATCTACTTTCTCTTCTTTTCCACTCCCCACCTTCCCCCCGTGTCAGAATAAAGAAGTTAAACGTGTTTATCCAACAGCCTATTTGCCAACATTTGAATACACTGAAACGGCTAATGGTGACTTGGTGATGTTTTATCATTCAAAACGTAAATTATGCTATCTTTCAGAAGGGCTAATTACAGGAGCGGCTAAACATTTTGAACAACATATCACAATTGAACACCCTGAATGTATGCATAACGGTGCAGAAAAATGCAAATTAGTAATATCTTTCAAGGATTAATATGAGTGAACTTGACCCTTACAAAACAGCTTATCTGCGTGAAAAAAAATCACGACAGCTAGCCGAGAAACTACTAGATGATAAGACACGTGATTTATACGATAGTGTTTTATCTCTAGAAGGTGTGGTTTCGGAGTTAAAGTCAACTCAGGCACAACTTCTTCAGTCAGCAAAAATGTCTTCGTTAGGGCAACTAACCGCTGGAATTGCCCATGAAATAAACAATCCCATTGCTTATGCTTACAGTAACCTCGTTAGTTTGTCTGAGAACATTACCGAGCTATTTAAGCTTGATAAAATCATACAAGACCATGTTCCAGAAAAAAATGATGCAAGTGTTGTACTCAGCCAATATCAATCTGTACGACAAGAAATTGATGCTGATTATTTGATAGCAGATATACCTAGCTTACTCGTAGATACCATCGAAGGCATTGATCGCGTAAAAAAATCGTCAATAATTTAAAGAAAATTTCATACAAAGGTGATGATGAATTCATTGCTTGTAGTGTAAACGACTGCATAAAAGATTGTTTAAAAGTTGCCAACAACGAATTAAAATATTCAATAGATATTAAATTAGATCTAACTGATTGTGAAAATATTATTGGTCAACCTTATGATTTAATTCAGGTATTTATGAATTTATTCATGAATGCCTCATACGCCTGTGAATTGAATGGCCTATTAACGATTAGAACGGCTCAAGAAAATAATAATATCGTGGTCTTTATTAAAGATAATGGTAAAGGTATATCACCAGAAAACCTTTTAAAAGTCTTTGACCCTTTTTATACCACTAAAGCTGTTGGAGAAGGCACAGGTCTAAGTTTAGCCATTTCACATGGAATTATTGAAAAGCATAATGGAAAAATTGAAGTGCTAAGTGAGGTGAATGTAGGGACTTGTTTTAAAATAATACTGCCTCTTGCTTAATTGAGGCTAAAGTTACTCAATAGATTGATCAAGATCCCCCTAAGTATTACTTTTATTTACATACACGACAACGACTTAATCTACTCAATTAAAATCTTATCATTCCTACTTTTAATTCCTGAAATTCAAAAATAACTTCAAATATTTCATTATATTCAACGCCTGTAATAACGAATTAATTCTGAAAAATATTAAATTTATCAACAGTTTTCTTTTTGATTGAATGGAAATTCGCATTCTGCGATG
>JBLIBL010000232.1:0-4131 GCA_047633355.1 Polaribacter sp. | reverse complement strand
ATTCGTCATACTTACATCCTATTTCAGATAGTTTACTTGTAGGAATAGGTCAGAACGTTGATCCAAATAGACTGTTTCTCGCAGAAGATGATGGTCTAAAAACCAATGAAATTACACCTATTATTGAAGGCGCTAAAATAAGTTTATTTGATGTGAGTAATATGAATGATCCCATTGAGATTAAGTCTATTGTTTATGAAAATGGTTATACTCCAGTTGAATTTGATTATCATGCGCTTACTTACTTAAAAACTGAAGAGAATACCCATCGCTTTGGCTTACCTTTAGAAAGGTGGTTATCAGAAAGAGTTATTGATACCGAATCTGGGCAAAAGTATAGCATTTGGGCGCCTGACAACTCACTACAACTTATTGAAGTAACCGGTAGCGATGAGAATGCAACCTTACTCGAAATAGGCCGCGTTACACCTATACAATCTACTGATGCTTCTGAAGCGATATATGTTTCTGGATGGGATGACCGAGCAATATTCCACGGTGATGATATTTATTATCTTCATGGCAATAGTATTTGGAAAAGTTTTTGGCAAGCACCTGAATTAACAACAGGCCCATTCTAATAAATGTATTTGCAAAAGATTGAACAGATTGGGGCAAAAGATTGGAACACCCATAAACTTTTTTATTCGAAACATTAGAACACCCAGTGCGCTTTTTTATTCGAAACATTAGAACACCCAAACTTTATTGATTAAACCCCACCTCTTTACTATGGTTAAATAATCAACAGTAAAGAGCTGTTCAACATGATTCAAGCACGCAGAAAATAAGTATCCCTGCAAGATACTCGTTATTACCACTTAACTTCTCGCTGTGTACCTCGTGCCTATTTATGCGGCGAAGATAATCACAGCAGAACTTAATCTACCACCCATAATAGTTATCAAGGGTGGCATAGTTAATTTTAATACCGATCTCTACGGTTTTTAATGCTCGCTGAGTGGAAAATAACTGAATCAACGGAGTATAAATACTTGCTTTGCTCATAACAGTCTATTAACGTGTTGTTAAAAATAATTCTCAATTGAATTTAGATTTTACTTTGAACGTAGATTCAAATAAACAAGGAAAATATATTTATGGAAAACATTGTTGAAGGCATTCTTACTAGTCCCATTTTAGGTAGACTATGAATAAAAGTAATGAGCCGCTACACGGTGTGAAACTTGAACATATACTAATAGAACTGGAGAAGAAAATTGGTTGGGATAAGATGGGTGAGTTACTTAATATTCGTTGTTTCACCAATAAACCGCGTCTTAAATCAAGTTTGAAATTTCTGCGTACCACCCCTTGGGCACGCAGTAGAGTTGAAATTTTATACCTAAAAACATTTTGTAGTAAACATAAAGAAACGGGAAAATTAATCAGGGGGATACTCGCCCAGAATACAGCAGCAGAAACGACTTCCAGCAAGCCCGCTCCCTTTGTTTGGCCAACATCGAAAAACAAATAGACTTAGGCCACACTGAAGACATTAGTATCTGAAAATTTATACTTAAAATTTTATATGTTTTGATCTACAGCCGACAAGGCTTAAAAATCAAATTTCTCTAGCAGTTTCTCGATAGCTAACATTCCCATAGATAAAAACTTTAAACTTTTCATGATGACTTTTTGCCAATAAGTCGGTCAGCCTCTATGTGAACTAAGCCACCATTGCCGTTAGTCGCAAAGTTATATTGGGATGTCTTCACAGTGCGCAACTCGTTAACCCTAAATTTCGCTTCAACATCAAAGCCGTCGGTAATATTTAGTACCTGATCGCTAACTTTTGCCACACTGCGGTCAAGTATAATCCTAAAAATGATATAAATTATACCAATTTGATTAAGTTATTTCCCATAATTCAATGAGGATAAAAATTCAAGAACAAGGCGTATGATTGAGTAATAGCTGGCTATTGCGATTGAAAGCAACGCCGTTATTGTTTTTTTAGACCACTCGAAAATGGGAAGTTATTTAATCAGATTGGTATTACATGTCAGCTTTTAGATTCTAAAAACTGACAACAGTATTAATTTCATTTTTTTGTAGCGCATAGCAAGACAAGGTCATAATCATTGATAAATTTAATGCCCCTTTAATTACCGACCTAACACCAAGACAGTATCTAATTGATTTTACTTAAAATTAGTGGATTTTTGAGTTCAAAACTTATTCTGTCAGCCAGATGTAGGCGGCTATATAAATGACCGAAGTGTTGGTCAAACATAGCCTTTAAGGTGCCATTTTCAATGATCAGTTCTAGCCCTGTATTTAGGTGTTTCGCGAGTTCAGGATTGTTGGGGTTAACATAAAAAACTACAGGAAAATTATAACGGAGCATTAATGTCGGCGCTATAGTTAAATCCAATTTTTCCAAATCAGCTTGTTGATAGACTTGTTCGATTTCATTGGCTCCCAGAGCTAAATAGTCAAAGTCATTATTCACTAAATATTGAAAAATAGTTTCAAAATTTCCGAGCTCAACAGTGTTATATTGATTTGCTTTAAATAAAGTAACATCTGCCCAACCAGTAGGAATACCTGAACGCATTTTTTTCATCTCATCGGCCTGTTTTATTGCATCAAAACGTGCTGAATCTGTTTTGCGAATGATCAATAATCGCTGACCAAGCAAGCCATCCATTATGGGTTTAGCTATTAAAATTTTACTTTCTGCATTGAGTTTAGGGTTGCCTTGTACCGTGGCAAAAACATCAAATAATTGCTTGCTAAAAACGCCTGATTCTTCACTAATTGATAGATTACGTTCATCGATATCAATATTTGTTTTCACCCCTGCTGCGCTGAGGGCAGCTTGCAGTACTTGTTGTTCATAAAGTTGCCTTCCCGCTGTGTCAGACTAGTTGTCGCCTCTAATTTTTAGTTAGAGGTAATTAAAATGAGTCCTAGATTTACTCAATCATTTAAAAAACAAGCAGTAGAAAAAACATTAAATAGACAGGATAATACAACCTTAAAAGAAGTTGCAGATTCATTAGGGGTAGGTTTATCATCTTTAACTCGTTGGACACTGCAAGCAAAGAACCAAGAACTTGAATCAATTTCACCTAATAAAGTAGGAAGTATGAAAGAGAAGCGCCCTCAGGATTGGACTTTAGAAGAACGCCTTAATATGATCATTAGCTGTGGTGCACTTAATGATGAAGTACTAAGCGAACATTGTCGAGACCAGGGTATTTACCCTCACCATGTAACTCAGTGGAAGCTTGATTTTGCTAATGGAAGCCAGACAGATAACAAGCCAGTTTCCCGTAATGAAATTAAGACCTTGAAGCATGAAAATAAAGCTTTAAAGAAAGAGTTAAACCGTAAAGATAAAGCGTTAGCGGAAACCGCGGCTTTATTAGTTCTCCAAAAAAAAGTCCACGAGATCTGGGGAAACGACGAGGACAGCTCACTATGAGCAATGAGCGAGCGGGCATTGTCACGTTAGTCTCGCAAGCCTGTGATTCGGGAGCCACACAAGAAAGCGCTTGTAATATCATTGGTATCAGTAGCAAAACGTTTCAGCGCTGGACTGGAAATTCGAATAAACAAGATGGCCGTCTTGAACCCAAACATAGCCCTAACCATAAATTAACGGAGTTAGAGCGGCAGCGTATTATTAAAGTCGTAAATGAGCCGGAATACTCGAACTTGCCACCTTGTCAGATAGTACCCAGATTAGCGGACATAGGCGTTTATATAGCATCTGAAGCGAGCTTCTACCGAGTGCTAAACGAACACAATCAGCTAAAACATAGACAAAAAAGCAAACCTGCTCGTCAAGTTAATAAGCCAAGAGCATTAACAGCAACAGCGCCCAATAAAATTTATAGTTGGGACATCACATATTTGCCGACACAGGTTAAAGGCATCTTTCTATATTTGTATTTGGTCATTGATATTTACAGCCGAAAAATTGTTGGCTGGCAAACGCATCATGAAGAGTTAAGTGCGTTAGCGGCTGATTTGATGACCGACATATGTCAGCGAGAACAGGTTAAACGTAACCAGGTTACATTGCATTCAGATAACGGCAGTCCAATGAAAGGTGCAACAATGCTGGCAACGCTACAAGAATTAGGTGTAGTTCCGTCGTTTAGCAGGCCATCCGTGAGT
>JBLIBL010000231.1:0-4145 GCA_047633355.1 Polaribacter sp. | reverse complement strand
TACTCCATCAGGAGAAAGTGTTGATGAAAAGGGCTGTTTCGAAGAGATAGTTAATATATCTCCTGAAGTTTCTTTGTCGATAACACAGAATAATGTGGCGGTGTCATCAGTTGATATTAGCGGAGGTTTAGTCACAATATCTGCTAACGCCACCGATGAAAATGCTGACGATATCCTTTCTTATGTTTGGCTTATATCCGGTACTATTCCATCACCTATTATCGACGGTGGTCTTGTTAGTTTTGATCCCTCTTCTATGGCCGGCGGGAATTCATATCAAGTAGACTTGACCGTAACTGACAACGGTAACCCAAGACTTTCAGTAAGCAGCACTATTAAATTTAGCGTTAACAACATGCCGCTTGACGCTGGCGATGATGATGAGAGGGGGAAAAGTAGTGGTGGTTTATTCAGTTATTTACTACTGCTGATGTTGATAGTATTTAGGCAGAAGTATCTTAAACAAAATATGTTCAATTAGGAGAACTTTTAATAACAAGGTTGATTTATTAGGATATCAGTATTAACACCGGCAGTGGTTAGTTATAATATTGATTGAATAAGTTGCTGATGCAGCATTATTTTATTTATTTGATGTTCTGCTTTCAAAGTAACTCGTGCTGACAAGTTTTAAGCGATAGTGTGTTCTTTGTTAACTTATTATCTAACGAATATAGACAATCCACACTAGAAATATACCTAAGGGCAGGACATAGATTTGACTATAAAGTGGCAAGATCTCATCGAAAAAGCATGGAATGATAGAAAAATCTTAAATGAATCAGATGAATTTGATTCTTGGCGTGTTTTCCATGGTTACACCGAAGGAGCGCCGGGTGTAGTTATTGAAAAATTTGGCACTATGGCCTTGGTCGAATTTAAAGACGATATTCGTGAGGACCTTGATGTAATCAAAGATGCACTATTACAGTGTTTTCCCTTCACGCTTATTATGGCAAAAGGTGATCAAACTCTCGGGTTACGCTTGAAGAATAGAATGTTCTCGCTTCATGGCGATATTGCTGATGCGCCAGAATTTACCAAGGAATACGGGGTCTATTATAGTTTGCTTGCCGATACGATGCATAATTGTGGTTTATATCTGGATGCACGTCCCGTTCGTAAGTGGTTAGCTAATAATAGTGAAGGCCGTCGTGTATTGAATTTATTTTCATTCACGGGCAGTTTGGGTATAGCGGCTTTAAAGGGGAACGCGAAGGCCGCAATTCACCTGGACAGATCGAAAGCGTTATTACCGCGTATTGAAAAAAGTTACGAAAAAAATGCTATGGACTTTGGCACTCGCAGTTTTATAAAGGGTGATATCTATAAGCATTTACCTAAGGCAATAAAAAGTGGTCAGCAGTTCGAAGGCATTATTTTAGATCCACCGCCAACCGTTTATAAATCACCTTATGCAGAGCATCAGCCTAAAGGGCAAGATTTTTCTAAATTGGTGAGTATGTGTTCAAAGCTTTTAAGTCAGGGCGGTTGGTTGATTTGTTTATTTCATCGTTATGATGCAACGTGGGATGAGTCAGATGCCGAGATTATTGAATCATCTGGCCATAGTTTGAAAATGTCAGAACGCTTTACCAGTGAGTGTGATTTTCCCGATGATAATGTTGACCGCAAGTTAAGAGTGACTGTATTCGAAAAAATTTAAGATAGATAATACTAACAAGTCATTACTCCTCATATTTGAGAGGTAATGACTTGTTTAATACTTTGCTGCTGTACAATAATAAATTGCAGACCTTTGGTGAACAAGGTATGCAGAAAGTTTTGTGGATTTTTGCTGTCTAGTAGAATCAATAATATCAACAAATCAGTTTAACGCGCTCATCATTAATTTTAGTTATTATTTTTTGACGTTACATGTGAGCTATTACTTATTTTCTTGAAAAGAGATGAAAATAGTTTATGTCTTCAATTGCAGGTGTGTTACTAAACTTACCCGCGAGTGATCGCTTAGCCGTTAAGGTACTTGTCATCAGAAGACAACCGTTTAACGTTAGCTTTTAATTTATCTACTGGCTTAAAAGTATTAAATCAACAAGGAATGAACCTATGACCAATCCTTTGATTATTAACATACTGGGATATTTAAAAAAACAAAACAGTGCTTGTTCCATAATTGATTTAGTCAATCTTTGCCAACAGGATTTCTTGCTACTGATAAAAAAGGATGTTGACCCTCAAATTGCCATATTTCAAAAGAATTTTTTTGTTATGAATGCGCTTTATCAAATTCAACGAGATATTAAAAGTGAGGGTTTTTTACTGACTATTTTCCCATTAGAAATTTGTTTAGTGCCAAATCATGCTGCAGCTAAAGCTAACTTGGCTATGCGCGATACTGATCTAGCCCATTACTATTTAAACTGGTCTAACTTAAATAACATTACCCTTGCAGAAGTGGAGTTACTCTTTTCCCGTTTTTGGCAAAGATACCGCGCAGTAGATAAGGTTTCTGCTGCTCTGACGACGTTAGGGGTAGATAAAAATATTGATTGGTTTGGGATACGTCGGGCCTATCAGAAGAAAGTTGCCATTACTCATCCCGATAAAGGTGGCTGCGCGGCCGATTTTATCGAAATTCGTCAAGCTTATGAGGTATTAAGTTGGCGCTATCATCGCAAAGACTAATTTTACGGTTGGTGATATTAAACGACGTGAATAAACTGATATGTGTTGAATTGCAAAAATAGTTTTTAATATCTGTAGTTGGATAGCCAAAGCGCACATTTTAGACGGAGAGGGATGTTAGTGCTGATTGATTTTAAAGCGACTTAGTGCTAAGTTTTGTTGATAGAATGCGCTTGTATAACGATAAGCCTTCTAATCATCAGTTAATGAAATGTGTTCTCAACACACGACTCTATTATGGATATATTACGGGTAATGCTATTGACTGAGATTTATTAATTTCCCGGTAAGATATTCAAGATAATACTTAACTTATACTCACGACATGAAGAATAAAAATTAATAATATGAAATTAAGAATTACCTTTTATCTGCTATTAACTTTTGCATTTATTCATAGTTTTCCATCAGTTTCACAAGAGCTGGGCAATGAGCCGTTAGGTGTTATTACTGTTGTTGCCACTGAAGATAACTTGCCCTTTAGTTTTAAGCTTCCCAATGGCAATCCTAGTGGGCTTTATGTTGAGTTTTGGCAGCTCTGGTCTAAAACTAACAATATTCCTATTCGCTTTGTTTTATTGCCCTTTGAAGAAAGTATAGCGTTGCTCAAACAAAAGAATACCTTACATGTTGGGCTCTTTCAGAATCAGCAACGACAACAGTGGGCTGATTTTTCCTTACCTATCCATAATGTACAAACCGGTATCATTTATAATCGCTCAATTGACAAAAAATCTAAGCTAAGAGAATTAAGTGATATTAAAATAACCAGTCAATATTTTAGCTTTCAAGAGTCCTACCTTAAGGAAAATTTTGCTAGCTTTGAGCAATCAACGTATAAAAACTTTGATGATGCTCTCGAGAAGTTATTAGATAATGAGGTTCAGGCTGTTGTTGCTGAGTTACCTAATGCCTTTGCACAAATAGCGAAAAAAGGCTTAACTGGAGTATTCACTATTTCTGAAGAAATTATTGTTTCTAATAATGTCTTTGGGGTGATAGCAAAAGGTCAACCTGAATTATTAGCTAAAATTAATGCTGGTATTGAAAACATTCCCGTTAATAAAATTATTGAATTAGAAAAACAGTGGCTACCCACCTTAAAACCATTTTTTCAAAAATCATCATCTGTTGCTAGTTTAACGGATAACGAAAAAAAATGGCTGTCAGAAAATAATTCTTTTAGTTTGGGGACTGACTCTGCATTTCCTCCTTTTGAATTTAATGATGAATTGGGTGAACATAGCGGAATATCAGCAGATTACATGTTGTATGCAAAACAACAACTGCAAATAAATTTAACACCAACAGTAGGTAAGAGTTGGGGGGAAGCGCTAGAGGAATTTAAACTTGGCAAAATTGATGTCATGTCTTCAATTTTTTATACAAAAGAAAGAGCTGAATATATAAATTTTACTGAACCCTACTTTGAAATTTCTCTCGTCATTGTTAGCAAGAAAAACGCTTTTTATGCTGAAAGTTTATCGTCATTACAA
>JBLIBL010000230.1:0-4172 GCA_047633355.1 Polaribacter sp. | reverse complement strand
ATAAAGGAATGCTATGAATTTGAGATTGACTCATGGCATTTTGAAAAATGACAGTATAAGCTCAGAGTGTCTGTGAATCCAGACAGAGGAACAGGTAATGCCAAAATTAACAACACAGAACAAGATAATTAAAACAAACAACCCGTCAAAAAATATTAATCGACAAAATATCCAATTTAGCAAACCCGATACCCGAGTGGGTAATCCTGATAAGCCTGATATCCGTGACAGCAACCCTGATACTATTTTAGGTATGTTCGAGACTAAATAAGGCCAACCAGTATAGGTTAATCTGAAGGGTTGGAATACTGACTCATTTTTCTAAAATCAACTATTTGTAAAGAGCATGAGCTGCTAGACAAGCTTGGTATGCCCACAAAATACGCCGTGGGTAAACTAAGTGATCTTCCCAATAGTAAAAGTAAATTTAAAAAGAAGAGTAAAAAGAAAAGTAAAAAGAAGTAAAAGGGGTCGTAGTCAATTTAAATCATAGGTTTCTCGTCAGTCTGTGAAATTTTAGATAGCAAAAATGGATATTGCTTATATAAGCTATCAGGTAATTCTTGTTGATAATCCATACTATTTAACGTGGGGTGATGCACCGTCATTCGTCGCAGAGATTAACCTCAAAATTTACAATTCACCCATCTTAAAAATAATGCCTGCAAAGAGTAATATAAGCTGTCGCGCAAAATACTCTTGGATTGAAAAGTGGCAAAGCGATACCCACCATCAAGCGACAATAGCAGCGACTTATCCAAAAAACAGAAAAAAACCAGAGCTAGGATATATAGTGTTGAATCGCCGAAAGCAGGGTAAGGATTATCAAGGCATCAAAACTAATTCTGACGCAACTTTTAAGATCGAAGTTGACAAAGGTCGCTATGATCCTAGCCATCCAATTAGTAATAGTAACTACCATAGACGTTGCACTGATTAAAACAAACCATTGATATTTGAGGATATACTTATTGCTAGCAATGGAAAAAGCCGTCACCACAAATATAGAAGTTGACTTTAACATAAATGTTTCAGGGAACGCCCCAAAGAATAAGACAGATGAACATACGGAGGCCAACAGCATAAATTGAAAGGCATCAATTTCTTAAATTTAGTAACTTTAATGTAGAATAATACTAGCCATAAACTTGTATAGGTTGGGATAAACAATTTTGAGGCTGTTTGTTATTCTAATCTGGATTTGTTTAGAATAAAATAATGGGATGAGTAACCAGTAAGAACAAGGGGTGAACACTTGTCAGGTAATGGTTACTCCCTCCTATCTGTCATGTTAGGGAAGACACGAGTAGTATCAGCCTGAAACCAGAAGTTATCTCCTTCAACAAGCGCTTCATGAGAAATTTGATTGCTCCGTGTCTGAGAGTCAGTAAATGCACGTATACATAAGGAAATGATAATAAATAAGTCAGACTTAAAGTTCTGAGCAAGAACCATTGAATACATCATATTACTGAGAAATCAGTAATACACCGAGAAGTACCAATGATGTGCCAAGCACTTTAGTCAGAGTTAATGGTTCATTTAAAAACCAATGAGCAAACATCATAGTACCTATGAAGCCGATACCCACGAACGGATAGGCCTTACTAACATCTATTTTGGAAAGGACAAGTAGCCAAATACCGGCACTCGAAACATAAGCTGCTAACCCTCCAAGAACGGATATATTAGTGAAAATGGTAATAACCGCATTCAATGCATCAAGACCTAATGCAGTTTGGACATTACTATTAGACATTCCATGTTTAAGTAATATCTGGGCAACAACTGAGAGAAATACACTAGTAAGAATGAATGAAAGTATTAGTAAACTCATAATATTTGTGCAAGAAAAGCTGTAAACCCAATAAATCCAATCGTCACATGACTTCCCTTATCTTTTAATGAAAAAACAACAGGGTCGTCATGCATTTCACCTCTGTGGGTTTTTATCCACATTCGCATATTCCAATAACACAGAGCCGGTACAGCTAACCATAGAAGAATTGGTTCTTGATATTGGTCTACTAATACATTGCTATTAATATAAAAACAAAACATTAATACCGACAGCATCGCTGAAGACGTTCCTAAGCTCATTAATACCGAATAATCTGATACCAGATAATCTCTGCCGGGTGTTTCAGATCTACCTTGCTCATGAAGCGATTTTAATTCAGCGCATCGTTTTATGAATGCTAAACTTAAAAAGATAAACATTGAGAATGACAATAGCCAAAAAGATACCGAAACGTTTAAAATTGTGGCACCAGCTATAATACGTATCGTATATAAAGATGCTAATGCGATAACATCCATGCAAATATATTGCTTAATTTTAAATGAATACGCTAGAGTGAGCACTAAGTAGAGCGACAACACATAAACAAATAAACCGCCCATAGATAAGGCCACACAAAAAGCGAAAATCAATAATATCAAGGCAACTATTTTTGCATTGATAATACTAATTGTCCCCGCAGCTAATGGCCTTGATTTTTTACGGTCATGATTTCTGTCAGAAGATAAATCCAGTAGATCATTAATTATATAAGTTGCGGAAGCTAGACTGCTAAAGCTTAGAAAACCTAGGGTAGATAACAGAATATAGTCAAGGCTTAAAAATTTACCGGTGACCAATAAGGGTACAAAAATGAGAATGTTCTTAATCCACTGGTGGACTCTAAGCTGTTTGAACCACACCTTTATTCCAACAATATCATCATCAAATGTAAGTGTTGTAGGCACTTTTAATGCCATCTTTTTTGCTTTATTGGTAGGGTTTACAAGAATGCTTTCAGTAGACGCTTTGAAAATAATAAAATCTTCACTGGAATTCCCAGCGTAAGAAAATCTTTCAGATAATGACTGTATCTTCAACAGTTTAGACTTACCTTTTAAGTTTGTATGTTCGTCGCTGCATATAAAGGAGTCAAATAAATCAAAATTACTACACACATCTTTTGCATATTTTTCATTACTAGCCGTAGCTAGTATTATTTTACGTTTTTTTTCTTTTTCACCGATAAGAAATGAATGAAAACTTGTGTTGAGAGGTAGTGAACCGGTGCTAATATCCGCCAATTGAGATAGTTTGTATTTTAAATGTGCTTTTCCCTTAGCTAGCCAAAAAACACACATAAATATAATTAACGGGTTAGTTTTTAGGGCAATGACCAGACTTTCATAAAGCATGTCTGCTTTGATGAATGTTCCATCTAAATCGACGTATAAGGGAGTGGTATTTTGTGTGAATTTGTCCATGAATCTGTACCATAATTGAAATCCTTAATCACTTAATTTAAATTTATCCTATTTTTTTGAAATTCTCTACCGCTAATTTTTTTCCCATAGAATAAAAGCCCTAACAGTTGATATTTTTCAGCATGGATGCCAAATTATTTGATTCTGCTCTAAATTATTTAGCTTTATTTTCCTTAACTTACCCCACTGAGTTTCACTGTGTGTTTTTGCAAGGGGGCTTCAATTAAATAATAAATACACAGTAAAGAAGACCTCCAGTAAGGCTAAAAAAAGCAAGCGAGAGCACTTCGAAAAACATATGAGGTTACCCGAGAACTGACTACTGCAGAAAACTCAAGTCAATGTCTTGGGCACAAAGACTTATTCGAGTTCTTGTAGTTGATATCCCAATCTGTGATCAATACGGTGTTTTGATGAAGATCATCTTAATGATTGAATAGTCAGTTGTAGTAATTAAATATTCAGTCATCTAAATAAAAAATGACGGAGTTGTTGCACCCAGATAAATCTGTTTGAATAAAAGCAGTGTTTAAGATCGGTTTGCATAACTGAATCAAATGATAAAACGCAGAGCAATAAACAAGTCACCCATGTTAAAATAATACCTGCGCAGGTTAATTTTTATAAGCTGTTGAACAGAAGACCCTTGAACCGAACAGCGTTAGAGTGTCATCCACTATCAAGCGATATCAATAGCGACCTATGATGGGGTTCATTTTTTAATTCAGGGGTCTTTATCATTCCATTTGATTGCTTTTAACGAACCAGCCCTCGCAGGTCCTGCAGGACTTCAGTGGGTATGACTTTCATTTTTAGTGGGATCGCCCGACATTGGGTTTCCTTGGGTATCATAAAATCCTGAGGCACCACGTTCTATGAAACCCAAATTCATCATATTTGTTAAAAAC
>JBLIBL010000229.1:0-4217 GCA_047633355.1 Polaribacter sp. | reverse complement strand
CTTTTAGCAGTCACCAATCAAATATGGGGGCTTTAATGGCACATAACAAAAACATCATGATGGGAATTTTACTCGCTGAAAAAGGGCTCCTAAAATCTCCATATGTTAAGCGTTAGCACTCTATTGAGTAAATCGAACATAAGTATGTAATATGAGTTTCGTTGGAGCAAAATGGTGGAAGTTCGATTTTCACACGCATACCCCTGCTTCTTTTGATTATGGAAAAACTGATAGCAGTTTAAAGGCCTCAAAAACCCCGAAAGATTGGTTGTTAGACTATATCGCCAAGGGGATTCAGTGTGTTGCCGTTACAGATCATAATACTGGTGACTGGGTTGATGGGCTTAAGGATGCAGCAGAAGCTTTAAGGGATAAAGGCCATTCAATTTTCGTTTTTCCAGGTGTAGAAATAACAGCTAATTCAAACATACATGTGTTAGGTATTTTTGACCCAAATGCTACCTCTGCAGATATTAGTGCTGTCATCGGCGCTTCAAAGTTTCGAGGCACAAAAGGCGATAGTGATTCAGTAGCTGAAGAGAGTGCTGAAAACGTAATAAAAGAAATATTATCCGCTGGTGGTGTAGCAATACCAGCTCATATTGATATGAAGGCGGGGCTTTGTCAGCTGTCTTCTTCACACACGATCAGCCAAGTCTGTAAGTACTCCAATGCTGTTGAGATTATTTTTCCTGACCAAGAGAGAACTGATGCGCCTCTATCAAGATACACTAATTTAAATGTTGATCTGCCATCGATAATTGGCTCTGACGCTCACCATCCTAATGATATTGGAAGAGCGTATACATGGGTGAAAATGTCATATCCTTCAATAGAGGGGCTTAAACTAGCTTTAGTTGATGGTTCATCTTCCATTATTCGCTCAGATAACGAAACTGCCGACCCAAATCGTGCTTCAAATACTTTATTGCGATCTGTAACTATTGAAAATGCTAAATATGCGGGGCGGTCATCTCCTTTAATAATCGAATTTAATCCTTGGCTTAATTCAATTATTGGCGGTCGAGGCAGCGGCAAATCTTCGATTCTCGAATTTATACGATTAGGTATGGATAGAGGAAGAGATTTACGTGGTTTAAATAGTGATAATGAAATTCGTAGAGCCTTCGAGAGTTTTACGAAAATATCAGCTTCCAGAGACGCCGAAGGAGTCATGCTAACTGACACAAAAATCAGTTGTGTTTATACAAGAGATGAAGTCTATTACCTTTTAACTTGGATAAAAGAAAGTAACGAAGTTTCGATTTCTCGATATGATGGTGAAAAATGGATTCTTGAAGACGGAGAAGCGCACTCTAGATTTCCAATAAAGATATTTAGCCAGAAGCAAATATTCAACTTAGCCAAAAACCCTAATACACTTTTACGTTTAATTGATGAATCTTCAACAGTAGGATTCCAGCAATGGAAGATGGAGTGGAAAGATAAATGCACGCACTTCCAGACATTGTGCAGTCAAAGAAGAGAGCTTCAATCAAAGTTATCGAATAAAAATGTGCTACAGGGGCAATTGGCTGATGTTGACCAAAAGATCAAAACAATAGAGCAATCTGGACATACTGAAATTCTAAGTAGCTACCAGCGCTTTAGAGCTAAAAGAACGGGTGTTTTTCAATATGAAACAGATGTTGAAAATTTAAAAGCTCAGGTTGAATCAATAATTAGTTCTATCGAAACACCAACAATTGAAGCCGCTACATTTAATACGCAAATAGGAAATGAACAAGAAATCCTCACCAGGCTTGAGAGCTTGATTCTAGCAACTTCAACTTTCAAAGAAGATATTACTAAAGCAATAACAACGATTGGTAGTGAACTATCTAGTTTTAAGGAGTGGTACACTAGATCAGGTTTTAATCAGGCACACATTGCTGTTGATGCACAATATAATAAGCTAATTGAAGATTTACAAAATAAAGGTGTTGGCAGCCCAGCTGATTATGCAAAATTGATAGGTGACAGAGAAACTATTAACCAGTCGTTAAAAGGCATGGAGCTTGTTGAAAATCAGATTAATGAGCTAACTACTTCGATAAATAATGCGTATCAAGAAATAATCGAATGCAGAAAACGATTGACTTCAAGTCGCCTTAACTTCTTGGAAAAATATTTATCTGGGAACTCTTCAATTCAAATTGAAGTAACCCCTTTTTCTGATTTGGATGATTTAGATAGGTCATTCAGAAGTATTCTAGGACGGTCTGATAGCGCATTTTCTGCTGAGCTATTTGACTTAGATCGTGAATGCGGATTTCTCTTTAATCTCAATAGAGAGTTATCAGTTATTCCTGGTGCTGCTGACTCAGGAAACCTTGAACCATGGTTAACCAAAATTCACAATTTTAAACAGAGTATCTTCAATTTTAATACTGGTGAGGTATTAAATACAAAACTTGGCAAAAGGTTTGTTGATTTTATGTCACAACTACAGCCTCAAAATTTTGATTCAATCAATACATGGTTTCCTGAAGATAAACTCGCAATTAAGTTTCATGACGGAAATAGGTTTAAAGATGTATCGCAAGGCTCAGCAGGCCAAAAAGCTTCAGCAATACTCTCCTTCTTATTATCATATGGGACAGAGCCTCTTGTATTGGATCAACCTGAAGATGACCTTGATAACGGACTAATTACAAGCCTAATAGTATCAAAGCTGCATAAAAATAAAGCCAATAGGCAGATAATTGTTGTAACTCATAACCCAAATATTGTTGTAAATGGTGATTCAGAGTATGTGATTGCATTGGAAGACCGAGGCCAAATTAACCCTATGGCTTCTGGATCGTTACAAGAAGTAGACGTGAGAAAAAACGTTTGCGAAATTTTGGAAGGCGGTGAGGTTGCTCTCCAGCAACGATACAAAAGAATGTTCAATGTTTAGTCTAAGCCAAGTGCTAACAAATTTAGCCAGCGCGACAATTATGTCGTCGCTTGAAAAGCAGCAACAACATAATTGCGCCTGCTAAAGGCGTTATAAATCACAAGGAGTATTTTAGTAACTATGGATTTTTCGAATTATACCTATGGTGAGCTTTTAGAATCTTTAAATAAGATTGATGGCAATAAATTTCCCGAGCGTGTGCTCGATATAGAAAATTCTCCTGAATTTAGAGAACAAATTTCCCAATCGGAAGAATCTAAAGCAGAAAAAGCAATTAAGTTAGTTTCATGGCACAAACATATTGGTGTTGCTTTGATTGTTATTGGTATTCTTCAGCAGGTATTTGCATTACTTACATCTAATGGCTTTGGGGTATTCTATTTATATTTGTTTGATTTTGGTTTCTTTGATGTAAATGCTCAAAATAGCCCGTATCTATTACAGGTGATTTCATACTTGCTGTCTTTGTTGTTTGTTATTGCTGGTGTAGGCTGTTTACGCAAGAGAACTAATCTTATAGTTTTAGGGGTGGTGCCTTTTGCCTTGTTGGCTTTAGGTTTTAAAATTGGTGCTCTTTATTGGTTTGTGCAGCCTGTTTTATCCCTTAGTTTTACCCTATCGTTATTCTTTGTGGTGCTAAATATTGAATCCGTAGCTTTAGGACTACTCATTTGTTATTTGGCATTTTACAGGGCTATATCGTCGTCAAGTGATTTATAACAAGCGCCTTATGTTGCTCGTAAAGTCGCGGGGACAAATTTTCGCGGGCTTTTCGCTTCGCTCAATTTTAGCCCACTCAACTTGCCCCATAGGCGGGCATTATAAGCCATGGAATATTCGTGAACAACAAAAGCCTTCGTCATAAACTAGCTCTTGCAAGCTTAATCCCCGTAATGACACCAGGGTTTCTTTTTTACACTCTTGTCCACGGTTTTTACGCTAAAAGCATCATTATATCGATTGTACTGCTAATTGGTTTATACCTATTTAAAAGTAGTTACCATGTGTTCAAAAAGTCGGAGGGGTTTCTAAAGCGCTTTACTTGGTCTGTTGTTTTAGTAAATGTTTCTTGTGTAATTATGACGTTCGCACCTGAAGCAAAAAATGCATTTGCTGGTGCTGCTCTTTTTTTGTTTACTCCGTCAATGATATTTGCGGTCAACACGCTCACTAGTAGCAAACCAGCTAGGAGAGTTGTGATGTATAGCAAAAAGGGCTTATAACAAATGAATTATGTTGTTCGTAAACTCACTGGGAATTTTACTCGCTGGCCTTCGGCCAAAGCGCTCCTAAAATCCCCATATTCAAAGCGTTA
>JBLIBL010000228.1:0-4255 GCA_047633355.1 Polaribacter sp. | reverse complement strand
TGCTGAGCATCAGGGAAGTAGCACTGAAATACTTGACCACAAGCCGTATAACATTCTACCCCCCAATCACCTTCATTTTGATCTGGAATATCGAATACATTTGCCTGCCCTAAATGGTACTTCAAAAGAGTTTTAAAGTACTTCTCCCATGACTTAGGATCATTTATTTCTTTAAATTCAGTAGCCATTATTAATTATTGCTCTCTTCTTCCTAAAGATTAGATCTACCTAGGTGCATCCAAAAATAAAATATGAAAATACACATTTCAGTTATCCATTTATTTACTACAGTAACATACTAATTTTATTCTTAAAAACTCAATAAATAATTTATCAATTTAGTTTGATTCTCCTCAACAAAATTACCATCCATGGTTTAATTCGAATATTAAAGTTTGGCTTCAAAAGCAGCCAAAAATAAAGCCCCTTGATGTAAAAAAACAAAAAGCCTCGTGAGTGCGAGGCTTAGGATGAATATTAAGTATCACTACATGTGAAATTTACCAGTTAACGAAAAATCATTAGGTCTGCAATCAGATACGTTGGATAGTGATCCTTTATCGGCTTTACGTATATATGAATTAAATATCCTATTACCTTTCTCAGTTTGAAGGTACTTACCATTCTTTCGCTCAACCCATGTACTACAAAGAACTCCTATGAAATCTTTTAACCTGCTCTTTTTAGCTAAAGGCTCAGCGGTCTGATATTTTTCTACAGTATTACTAGTTGAATAAATCCCTTTGTTTGTTCCCCAATATTTTCTCTGTTCAGATTCAGGTAAATTATCTAGCAATACCTTATCTTTATAGCCGCCTTCAAGGTGTTGTGGGTGCTTAGTTTTGTCGAAGTTCCACCAAACTGAAAGTCTAATTTCGCCATACCCAGCATAGTGCCAATTAATTATGGTGGGCTTCCCTTCCAGCTCGCACTCCAAATACCCCGGTTCTGCATCTTCTGTGCTTCCCATGTCAATTAGGTTTTTGTTTATAAGCTTATTTAGCGCATGACCAAGTAAATGAGTTTGCGCTAATTTAGCGGTTTTAAGAGACTTTACAATTATAGGCTTATCAATAATATCTTTTTCAATTTTCTTTAAAGCTTTATCCCAAGATACATTTAAACCATTTTGGACTGCTATTTGATTTAAAGCTTCATTAAAGGTTATGGGGGAATTTGAAAGTTTTAACTCTTTAACTAACTGTTTTGCATCTTGCTTACAACGAGCTACGGTTCTACCACTGGGGAATTTTAATTGTTTGATGTTCATAATAACTCTCACACGCAATTATCGCTGCCGCCTAACGACTCTCGCTATAAGAGTATTAGAAATATAAGTACATGCTAGTCAGAAGGGACCTTCACCAAGGGCGGCTAACAGGCTACATTAATGCCTATAAAACATCTTAATTTTATAAGCGTAATATGTCAACGGCATACTCAGTTTTGCAATCCACTTCATTTGGAAAACAAAAGCCCCCACGAGTGCGAGGCTTTAGATTCACTAAGTTAGAAGCCGCCCCGTTTAATACTCTTTACTTTATTTGTACATATGGAACACATTATTACTTAAATAGTCACCGCTATTTGTGTATATTCATTTGCAATCAAAAGACTTTATATGTTTTCAAATGCCTGAATTTACCGTATTAGACACGCCTCATGATATAACAGAAGAGAACACTGCCCAGCTTACGCTATTCAAAACAAGAGCCAGTGAGCTATGGGACTGCTGGCAAGAGTCAGGGTTAACACCTCTTAATAGCCAAGCAGTTAGCAGAGACTCTAATGGAAGGATAACAGGTGATGCCATGCAGATTGATAGACATGCCGTAAAAGCTGTTTTTCTGGACTATAGAGTTTTTGAGTCACAGGATGAAGGTACACACTTCTTCAAAATAATAAATATTTTGAAGCGTTACTGGAGGGAAAACCCTATCGCCATGAATGTTTTTGAGCAAATAAAGACTCAATGGCAAAACGCTGGTTTCATGAATGGTTTTTCTCAATTAGCAACAAATGAACTTATCCGTTTAGTTTTTAACACACGTTACTTCCACAGTGGTGATGCGCAACAGCGGCAGGACCTTGACGAACTGTTAATCAGAATGGATGAAAATCTAATGATGGACTTCCTTGTAAATGCTGTTTACGACAGAGTAAGGGTTATCAAAATGTTGAACACCTTCTTAGAAGTTTTTTCTGCTGACAACAGAAGAATACAGTTACCGAACAATTGGCTAGCCCAAACAGAACGAGATTTAGAAGCTTCTAGACAAAGAGAATTACAAGAACAAGAGAGCATAAGAGAAGATGAAGAATATGCACAAAGAGCTGAGGTTCAGGAAGAATTTAATCGCACTAACTCATTCGATGAGTCAATGATAAGTAGTGTCACAGGGTTGTTTTTTGGGCAAGGAGTATCACCAGAATCTATAGCTCTAGAGATTAGTGGGCTTTCAGTTGCTGATGCCAGAGGTATAGTGAATAACATAAGACGAGAGGCATGCGAAAGATTGGGTGAAGAATTCAGACTTATTTAAATCGACTTTGATTTTAATCCCCTTTGGCTTCAAAAGCAGCCAAAAATAAAGCCCCTTGTAAAATGACCATCTGGAATCACTTCGTAAGGGGCTTTGGATTTAAAAATTTAAAGGGGTGTTGAGTTATTTTTTCTCTTTATTCTCTTCTGCTATTCTTTCTAAGTAATTCTTTTTCCTTTCATTTAACCCATCGATAAATTCTTGAGATTTGTACCCATTTAGTTTCGCTTTTTCAAGCCATGAGTAGGCAAGATCAAACTCAATATTTCCTCTGTTATCACTCCATCGATGAGCATACATTTTACCTAGCCAGTACATTGCTTCAGAATCACCATTTTCAGCGGCTTGACTTAGTAACTCATCTGCTTTAGACGAAAATGTATCAATCATGAAAAGGTATATTCCATAGTGTTTTATAGCTATTAAAGACTTATCTGTAATTGATTTTTCAAACCAATATATAGCTAGTTTCTCATTCTCATTTTTTTCTTTTTCATCTGTTGCATCTATAGCTCTAACAGAATAATTCCTTCCTACAAGAAGTTGTGCTTTTCTATGATCTTTCTTAGCTGCTTCTAATAACCAACCAAGGGCAACATCAATATTTTTTTCCAGTAATTTTCCCTTTTGATACATATGACCAATAGTAAATTGTGCTTCGGTATGCCCAGCCTCTCCAGCTTTAATCATAAATTTAAATGCTTCTGTAAAATTTTTATTTAATTTAGGTCTATTACTACTAACAAAATTAAATATTTCAAACTGACTATTAATGTCTCCATCAATAGCTGCCATTTTAAGCTTTTGATATTTTATAGTAAGAACACTCTCACTATTGTCAGCCTGCTCATTAGCTTGCCCTAATACGCAATATAAAATGACAAACAAATACAATAATATTTTCATGATTTTTAATTCCCTGATGGAGAGGTTGTTAACGAATCGTTAGCCTGACTTACAACCGTTTTAATGTTGTGCATAAGTTTAGCAATTGGAGTTTTTCCCTGAACCGCTACAGTAGCTTTATCGACTGTCAATTGAACTGCACCAGTAAGATCACCATTGGAATCAACTGTGACTGTAGGAGAAATATTTAACTTTTTCAAGCCAATTTTAGGTCCAACTGTTGTGCTACGTGTTACTGCCCCTGTTGCTTTATCTTTGCTTGCACCAAATGATATCGGTCCAACATCAATTGATGCATTGTCTGATGTAGTGCCATCTGTACTGGTTGAACTAGTTGAACCATCAGAATTTTCAATTGTTAAAACAATATCAAAAGTAACCTCTACTTTTTTATACTCAGGTTTTTCAATTTCTTTTTTATAAGTCTCTTCTCCTTCCATACCTGTCGGATCGGTATATTTATAAGGGTTATTATTCGCATATGTATACCTGCCAAAAGAATGAACCGGATTTCTAGGATTCCAACCAACCGGATCATTCGAGTAGAAACGACCTATGACTGGATCATAGTATCGTGCCTGCATATAACTTAAGCCAATATCAGTATCGAACTTATGTCCGGTATAACCTACATCATCACTTTGTGTTCCAATCGTTTCACCAAAAGGTTGATAGTGTAGAGTTTTTATAATCACTCCCGCTAAGTTACTAAATGCAGCGGGACTGCCTAAATAGTCAGTATGAATGAATTCTACACTGGCATTTTTTGTGGCGACTAATTTACCACCTAAACGGTAGTAATCTGT
>JBLIBL010000227.1:0-4268 GCA_047633355.1 Polaribacter sp. | reverse complement strand
CTAAAATATTTTGACCACGGAATAACATTTGCTGTTTCGTTTTTGGCATAGCTTTTTTCAATGCTCTAATACGCTCCCAAGGATCTTCTCCTAAATAACGAATACAAGAATCAAAAGTTGCCCCGCCCCATGATTCAATTGACCAATAACCGATTTCATCCATTTTTGCAGCAATGGGTAACATATCTTCCAAGCGTAAACGCGTGGCGAGCAATGATTGATGGCCGTCACGTAATACGACTTCAGTTATTCCTAAGGGCTTGGTCATGGTATTTTCCTATTTCTGGGCAGAATGTTGTTGGCGATATTGTTTAACAGCTGAAGATATTGCTGCGACAACTGCAGGTGAAACACCTTTACCGTCTTGTTTATTATTATTTCTTTTACTTGAAGCTCTACTTTCGACAATGGCATCAGGATATTTTTTTGCCAACTTAACCAGCACAACGTTGATAAAAACAATCAACAAACCCAAAAAGGTAAAAACAAAGACCATTCCGGCTAGCATTAAAGTACCTGCTTCGATAAATAACTGTTGAAGATTTTCCATTTTTTTACTCTCAAGCAATTTCTATATAATTAGAATAATCACTCCAATGTATAAAAAGCAAACACATTTTTACAATTTAGTGAAAAAAAAAGATGTCAAGCTGAAATAGCTCAAAATAGCAGCTGTATTTAATACTATTTCATCTTTATTTCATCGAAAATAGTATATCAACTAGATTGTATACAACATCAAACCCATGAATATCGGTTATTAGAAAAAGAAAAGCAAACATAATATACAATATGCAATATGTAATACCAAACAGTGTGACTACTTGGTCAGTAAAGTTGGGTTTAGGTGGCCTGAGGAGAAGTCAGTTAAATAAAATCATTAGTGACAAAATATTTACAATTTTATTCTGAACGAAAATTATGAAAACTTAAATAGCTACTTATTCCATCAGGTTGAATTATGACTCACTTAGCAAGCATTAAAAGCTTTAGAACTCTTATACCAATCTCACTAATACCAATTTGATTAAGTTAGTGCCCATAATTCAGTGAGGATAAAAATTCAGTGAGGATAAAAATTCAAGAACAAGGCGTTTGATTGAGTAATAGCTGGCTATTGCGATTGAAAACAACACAGTTATTTTTTTTTAGACCACTCGAAAATAGGCAGTTATTTAATCAGATTGGTAATACCAATTTGATTAAGTTAGTGCCCATAATTCAGTGAGGATAAAAATTCAGTGAGGATAAAAATTCAAGAACAAGGCGTTTGATTGAGTAATAGCTTGCTATTGAAAGCAACGCAGTTATTGTTTTTTTAGACCACTCGACAATGGGAAGTTATTTAATCAGATTGGTATTAAAGTTGAAAAATATATTAGTCAGACTGATATCACAAGTAAAGTGATATCAAAACGAAAATTTACCAGGCGTTAGTCATTAGTATAGGGATCAAAAAAAACATCTTTAGTCCCTGCCAGCAGAAAAGTTATCTAGAAGGTAATTTAGGCGAAAAAAAACCAGCCATAAGGCTGGTTTTTTCAATGTGGCGGACGCGGCAGGAGTCGAACCTGCGACCGCCTGGTTCGTAGCCAGGTACTCTATCCAGCTGAGCTACGCGTCCGCGGTCAATCGTTATTTTATATCTTGATTCAAGATAAATTCATATCAAATTACTACTTAACATAAATCACATATTTATTTTTGATTAGCGTTAATATTAGCTACTCTTTTTTATTTAACCACTTAAAGAAAAGTGGCGGACGCGGCAGGAGTCGAACCTGCGACCGCCTGGTTCGTAGCCAGGTACTCTATCCAGCTGAGCTACGCGTCCTTATTCAAACCTGTTATTTATATCTCTAGTTTAAGAGATAACGAACTAAACAATATCTACTTAGGTAAACGACCTAGTTAATATTATATACATTCGTAATGAACTATTTCAATATCGTTGTTCCTACGATGCCAATCTAAAAGAATGGCGGAGAGGGAGGGATTCGAACCCTCGATCCGGGATAAACCAGATACTCCCTTAGCAGGGGAGCGCCTTCGGCCACTCGGCCACCTCTCCAATGGGTGCGAATAATAAGGGATTATAAAAATAAGTCAAACTTTTTTCGGCTTTTATTTCTATTTTTTGACTGTTTGTTGAGAATTCAAACAACACGGTCATTTTTTCAACATTAACCAACCAAAAAGACCTTGAAATAGCCTCAATAAATTTTAGTGTTGGATCAAAAAAGCCGACAATTGTCGGCTTAAATTATGAGAAAATAATTAGATTTCATTTCCTGAGGCTTCGGCCTCACTTTTTTCAGATTGAATTCTCATATATATTTCTTCACGGTGAACCGACACCTCTTTTGGAGCGTTAACACCAATACGCACCTGATTGCCTTTCACCCCTAACACTGTCACTGTGACGTCGTCTCCGATCATCAACGTTTCACCAACTCGGCGAGTTAATATTAACATCTTAATTTCCTTTATGTTTAAAAACGAGAACCACTAAATATATATAAGCTAGTAACAAATTAAATTTAGTCTAATTTTTGCAAAAGTGCACTAAAGATTACAATAAGTATCTAAAATACTTATCAAACATTGACGATCCTTCATCAATATTGGGTTTTCTGTATTTAACAGAAAACTTGTAAATCAAGAGTAGAATGCAATTGCAGCAATTACTGGTCATTTTAACAACCTTAATGAAACAATAAACACCTTATAAGTAAATTTTTGTACATTTTGTTAAGTTTTTATTGAAATTTTGCTTACTTTCATTGCATTTTACATTTTGTTAACAAATTAAATTGATATTATCGAAAGCATAATGCTGTTTATTATTTTTTTAAGCTCAACATTATGACAATAATCACTAGAAATTTAGCTACATTTCTCTCTGCTCTAAAAAGAAGGGATATAAAAAAGGGGCTAAACGCCCCTTAAATCAATTTTTTAATTGTTGAACCTATTAGCTCAACTTATCTTTTAACCAGCTTTGTGCTGCTTTTAAAGCGGCTTCAATGTTTTCTGGCTGGCTGCCACCGGCTTGTGCCATGTCAGGACGACCACCACCTTTACCACCCACTTCTTGTGCCGCGACATTTACTAATTCGCCAGATTTAACTTTGCCGATAAGATCTTTAGTTACACCGGCAATTAAACTCACCTTATCGTCGCTAGCAGTTGCTAATAAAATAATACCTGAGCCCATTTTATTTTTCAGGTCATCGACCATGCCACGTAGCGATTTAGCTTCTACGCCCTCTAAATTAGCAATAAGTACTTTAACACCATTAAAGTCGATAGCTTGACTTACTAGGTCAGCACCCGCCGCACTAGCGAGTTTTTGCTTAAATTGTGCGAGTTCTTTTTCTAACTCTTTATTGCGTAAAATTACTTGCTCAACTTTACTCGCTACATTAATCGGGTCAGTTTTAACTATCGCTGCAATCGTATTTAGTGTTTGTTCTTGTGCGGCAAAGTAATTTAATGCGGCTTCACCTGTTACGGCTTCTATTCGGCGAACACCGGCAGCAATACCTGATTCAGAGATGATTTTGAATAAGCCAATATCACCAGTTCGGTCAACGTGTACACCACCACAAAGCTCTGTTGAAAAATCACCTAAGGTAACCACTCGCACTTCATCGTCGTACTTTTCACCAAATAAGGCCATTGCGCCTTTTTCTTTTGCTTCGTCAATTTGCATTAAATTGGTTTCACGACCTAAATTACTGCGAATTTGTTCATTCACCATTCGTTCGATCGTAGTTAACTCTTCACGTGTTACTGGTTCAAAGTTAGAAAAATCAAAACGTAGTTTTTCTGCATCGCACAAAGAGCCTTTTTGCGTAACATGCTCGCCTAATACTTTACGAAGACTGGCGTGTAATATATGGGTAGACGTATGATTTTTAACGATAGCTGCGCGGCGTTCACTATTAATTTGCGCTTTAACACGACTGTTTAACCCTATAGTGTTACGAGCAATACCTTGGTGTGCGAATGCATAACCAAGTTTAAATGTATCGGTTACTTCAAATATACCATTTTTAAGCAGTAGCGTACCGCTATCACCTACTTGCCCTCCTGATTCAGCGTAAAATGGTGTTTGATCAAGTACCACAAGACCCGCTTCACCTGCGTTCAGCTCTTTAACTGACGATTCATTATTAAATAGCTCAACAACGGTAGAAGACATTTCATTGCGAGTGTAGCCTTTAAAGTCAGTACGGTGTTCTGACTTAAGTGTTTCATTATAA
>JBLIBL010000226.1:0-4293 GCA_047633355.1 Polaribacter sp. | reverse complement strand
TTTAATGAAATTGGCACTGCAAGATGAACTTGGCGAAAGGTACTATTCAGGTTTTCAATTTTCGTTTCTTTTGGCAAGAAGCATATGGCGTTTATTGCCAAACGAATCTTCAGTATGGTGGGATGACTTAGAAACTGAGAAAGTGGAAACTCGCGATCAATTGATTGTGAAAGCGTGGCATGATTCAGTCAAATTTCTCTTTGAAAAATACGGTGATGATGTTAACCAATGGACATGGGAAAATGAAGCATCTGTGACTTACGAGCACCCATTAGGCAAGCAAGCACCGTTAGATAAGATTTTTAATGTTGGTCCCTATCCAACTATGCAGGGTATGGAAACCATTAATAATACGGGTTTAGAACAGAACGGGAATGATTTAAAAGTTACAATGGGACCATCAACAAGGCGTATTATTGATTTTGGTGATGTCGAAAATTCTTGGGGTATTTTGCCTACCGGTCAATCGGGTGTCGTTAGTGATAAGTACTATGATGACCAAGCGTTAGATTATTCTCTAGGAAATTTTAGACCTCAATACATAACCGAAAAACAAGTGAGGGAAAACTTAGAAGGTGAGTTAGTTCTTGTTCCTTAATTGACTCTTTGAATGCTTGCATGAATACTGGGTGAATTAATGCGTGTAGTGCGACTTGAGTTAAATTGAGTAAAAGTGATTAACCGAGTGCGTGTCTAGCATCTTCAACTTCTTCAGCAATCGAGTCAACTAGATGTACTTCTGTGCTGCCACCCAAACCAAGCTTTGCAAAGGCCGGTATTAAATCGGTGTCGAGGTCCGGATAAGGTGTATTTTCTTCTGTATAACATTGTATCTTGGCAACAGTAACAACATCAACATAGTCGGCATTACCGGGTGGGTTTCTTTTGAAATCAATACATCCAAGAGGCACTTCCAATAGCTCTTCTGGAAATTCCCATGCTTTCATAATCGCTTTGCCGACTTTACCATGCAATCTTTCAATAATCTTATCGAGAACGGCTTCTTTTTCTAATATTTGGGGATTTTCTTCCGCAAGCGTGAGAATTGGTAAAACGCCTATTTGATGCACTAATCCAGCTAAAGTTGCTTGATCAGGTTTTAATTTAGTAAAGTTACTTGCAAGTACATGACTAATTGAGGCGACTTCTAATGAATGCTCCCAAGAGGCCCTCAGACGTTTATCAACTGAATCATGGGTCGCTTGAAACATTTGCTCCATGGCAAGGCCCGTGGCTAAATTACGCACAAAGCTGATTCCCATTCTGGTAATGGCCAGTTGCAGATTATCAACCACCACGGTACCTCTTAAGAGTGGACTATTCGCTACTTTTATAATTCGTGCTGCAAGTGCTACATCCTGCGCAATAACGCCTGCTAAACTATTTGATGTCACATCAGGATTGTTAGCCGCATCCCTTATTTTGAGGGCTACTTCGGGCAAGGTAGGGAGTGTTAGCCGGTCATTTTTAATGGCATCTACTAGTTCATTTAAAAAGTCTTGTTCTAAACTCATAATCCGTATTTTCGTGTTCTTATTAGGTATTCTAATTTAAGAGGTTATTTCAAGTATAGGACTATTTTCTGGGGATGTTTGAAATTGTCGTGATAAATTTGCAGAATCCTTAATGATTGCCAAAACAATAGTATTTTGTTCCTCAGACTTAATGCTACAAACTACTTCACCTACAGCTTTTTCTGCTTGATAAAGCTTTTGTTTATTATCGATATTTATAGGCTGCAAACAGTCTAATCGTTGCAAATGCTGTTTTAATTTTCCTTTATATTGCATTCTGGCTATGACTTCTTGCCCAGTAAAGCAGCCTTTTTTAAAGTCGACTGCTTTTAAAGCTGGCAGGTTCAAACTGTGGGGTAGAAAATGCTCTAAAGTATCTTGAGTTAACCATGCAATCTTATTTCTCGCCAATTGGGCAAACCAAAAAGAATCTTCACTATCTTGGTGATTTTTTTGATTAAAGCTAATAATAAGACTAGTTTGGTCAATTTTAGTGTGGTTTGCATCGTCTATTATATTTGAATTGTCTATTTGCGAGCCAAAAATCTCCGTTGTATTAGTTTCAACTTTAACTTTAAAAAATACAACATACTTTTTAATATGAGCCAATACAGCATCCATTATAGATTGAGGAAGAATTAAACGCATACCATCTTCAATTAAAAGGATATGGAATAACGCGACAATGCGTCCTTTGTGGTTGCAAAAACAGGCTAGTTTGGCGACCTTATCTTCTATCGTCTTAGTATCAATTGATAATTGTCCCTCTAAAAATTGAGTAACGCCTTCACCCGTTAAATCAATACTTGAGAGGCTTTTTAATTTAATCCAATGTATTTTATTCATAGCTTTTCATTATAACAAATAGAGTTTGATTGAGGTATCACAGGCATAATCCATGAAGTTGAAACATTCTAACTCAGACTTCCAACGTCTACCATTAATTATTTAGGTTAAAGATATATGTAATCCCCATGCTATAATTTAACCGTCATTACATTCCATGTATCCCTATTCAGTTCTAAATGAGAGTAAGTTAAAAATGGCTAAGCACTACAATGAGTTAACCAATGAAGAAGAAAATGTCATTATCAATAAAGGTACTGAGCGTCCTTTTACGGGTAAGTACGAAGACTTTATTGAAGGCGGACTTTATATTTGTAAACAATGTGATGCGCCGCTTTATAAGTCGCAACATAAGTTCCAGTCGACTTGCGGCTGGCCTAGTTTTGATGATGAAGTAGCGGGAGCTATAAAGAGAGTAACTGATGCCGATGGGCGAAGGGTTGAGATAGTTTGCGCCAATTGTGATGGACATCTAGGTCATGTATTTGAAGGTGAGGGTTTAACAGAAAAAAACATCCGTCATTGCGTTAATTCAGTTTCGATGAAATTTGTCAGTACCGATGATTTGAAAAAACAAAACACGGAAAAAAAAGAAACTGAAAAATCTGTACCTGAGAACAAAACAGCGTATTTCGCTGGCGGATGTTTTTGGGGTGTAGAACATTTTTTACAAAAGCAAGAAGGTGTATTAAGTGTTGAATCTGGTTATATGGGTGGCGCAAGTCAAAACCCAACTTATCAAGAAATTTGTGGCAAAAAATCAGGTCACTTAGAGGTAGTTGAGGTTAACTACAAAGCAAAAGAAGTGAGCTTTGAAACTCTGGCGAAATTATTCTTTGAGATTCATGATCCCACTCAAACTAATGGTCAAGGACCTGATCTTGGTCCTCAATATGCTTCGGCAATTTTTTATCAAAATGATGAAGAAAAACAAGCGAGTGAAAAGTTAATCAGTATACTAGAAGGTCTGGGCTTAACGATTGCCACACAACTAATTTTTGCAGAGACATTTTGGAAAGCCGAAGATTATCATCAAGATTATTATCAAAAAAATGGCCAACAACCATATTGCCATAGTTACCAGAAACGGTTTTAAAGTAGTCACTGGAAAATAACTTCCAAAATTTCAGGAATTAACGTTATTTGATTTATTCAGCTTTTTGCAAGCAAGCGATGACGATAAAAGGCTAGAGAATTAGGTCTAAGAATTAGGACTAGTTTTAGGTACCATGAAAATTGAAGCATTGAATGCCATAAAGGATGTGAAATGCGTTCTTTTTGGCCACTCTACAGTCATAATAGAGCCGAATAATCATACCGGAGTGACGGCAATAATTCCTGCTTCTGGCAATTTATACAAGAACTCAATGACAGGTAAGAAGTTCAGACGAATTTTATTTATATAATGGATATAGTCGGCGTCATGGTTGATGTTTTTAATTGTTTAATCAGTTAAAATCAGCGCCATTGAATGCCCACCTTAATTAGAGCAATACCATGACTGACACTATTCCACCATGCCATCAATGTAGTTCTGAATATGTTTATGAAGACCGAAACCTTCTTAACTGTCCAGAATGTGGCAATGAATGGGATGTAAATGCCCCTGACGAAGACGCAATCACATTAAAAGACAGTGTTGGCAATTTGCTCGCTGAAGGGGACAAAGTCACACTTATAAAAGATCTTAAAGTGAAAGGCACATCAACCGTGTTAAAAGTTGGAACTAAAGCGGTGATTAAACGTTTTGTTGACGGTGACCATGACATTGATTGTAAGGTAGATGGTGCAGGCATCATGATGTTAAAGTCAATGTTTGTTAGAAAGGCTTAATCCCGATGAACCAACCTCTTACTAAACAGAATACTTGTCCTACTAGAAAAATTGAATTACTAGCGCCTGGCGGTGATGTAGAAGCTGTTAAAGCGGCTAT
>JBLIBL010000225.1:0-4301 GCA_047633355.1 Polaribacter sp. | reverse complement strand
TGGTGGTACATTTTAGATGCGGATGAGATGTTAATTGATGACCCTCGTCCCATGCTTATCAAGGCGATGCAGCGAAATAAAACTCAAATGCGTGTTTGGCAAGCTCAATTCTACTTTACGGATAAAGATTTAGCCGTTTATGATAATGAAGATAAGTCTTTACCGATTTTTCAACGTCGCTGTTACTATCGCATTAATTGGCGGGAGCCAAGGTTCTTTAGAAATTCACCCAGTCAAAAGTGGTCCGAAGACATGAGCGGAAAAGTCCCCCCTTTTTGTCATGCTCTTTATCACCCATCCCCTATTTGTCGTCACTATGCGCAAAGAACGCCTGAGCAAATAAAAATGCGCCATGAATTGCGTGTTAATAATCCATATAGTTTTCTACATGTAAAAAATAAATCTGAGAATGATTGGTTGAAAAAAGCTGCAAATTGCTACTTTTATGAAAAAGGACAAAAGATGCAATTTCCGTTGACTGACCGGTTTGCATTTTACGCACAACATAGTAAATATTGGCTAATTTGGAGGGTTAAAAATATAATTTCTATGAAAAAAATATTGATGTCAAAAATATTGAGAGTTGTCTAATTTGTTCAAATAAAAATGGTAACTGAAGTCTGAATGATACTAGATTGAAAAGTAAAAGTTTAGATTCTGCTATCCGTAAAACGTAAAATATGAGCATAATATGGCTAGTCACACTTCTCTAGGTGTACCTTATTTAAGGTAAGGTAAGGTAAGGTAAGACAAGGCAAGAGTAGAATAAAGAAACTAATCGCTGTTTTTCTAAACATGTTTCAAAAACTTTGGTGAAATGATGCGTCTGTATCTTGAGACAAAATCAAACGCTGTTAGATAAATTTCAGTCACTAGTTAGGCCTCAATAGATACCTTTATTATTTTCTTAAGCATTCTAGTTTTCGTATTACGTAACGATTAATGGTCACTTTCCAAATTAACCACGACTTTATTCCCAGGAGCAACAATATAGACCGTTTTACAAAGTTTTTTGACTAAATTTATACCCCGTCCTGATAGTTCATCTAAAGAAATATTTTTATCTCTATTTTTATCTCTATTCATATCGAACCCCTGTCCTGAATCTACAATTTCAAAGTCTATTTGTGCAGTATTGGGAAAGAAAGTAAATTTTATATTGATTTTGTCATCTGATCCAACTTCTATTAACCTTGCTTCTTTTAATCGTAGATACTCAGAAAAGCCTGAAAAATCATTTTTTAACTTTGAGTCTAAGTTTAAAATACCGTGCTCTATGCCGTTGTTAATGAGCTCAGCAAATACAGTAAATGCTTTTTGTCTTAAATCACCGACTACGTCTGCATTTCTCATAATACCGTCTAAGCATCCGACAACGTCAGTGTTCGCTATAAGACCGCCTTCAATTTCAAGCGTGACGGTCATTTTTCCTTGATTAGTCGCAATAAGTTTTGGTTTATTGTGAACACGGCTGTTAATTAACGAGTGTATTTGTAAATCACAGATTGAAACATCATCAAGTAATTCAGTCATCTCGTTAAAAATGTTAAATTCGCTTACAACGCAGTTAATCAGTGATTCTTCGTAGTCATAACGTTCCAGTATATTTAAGAGACGATGCATACCAAACACCTTACCCACGAGATTTTGTTGTTCAATCAGACCGTCACTAAAAAAAAATACGTTGCTAATAGCCTCTATGCTGAGAAACTCTATTTTGGGATTGAAATCTGCGGGTTCAAGTATTCCTAGCGCCATCGACGTTGATGAATACCGTTCTAGGGAATGGTTTGTTCTAAATAATATGATATCTGGCATTCCACCATTGAAAAGTTGTAACTCTCGCTTATTAAAGTTTATTTCTATGCCTATTATTGCAACGAACCTATTATCGGGTAATTCTATATTTAGTTTTTTATTTATTTCATGAATGATGTACACCAAAGAAAGATCTTTTCTGATCATTGCTTTGATTGTCGAAGCAAGAGGTAAAATGCTGATGGCAGCGGCTAAACCGTGTCCAGTTGCATCGGCAAGAATGACGAAAAGGTTACCATTTGGTGCTGTATTGCAAATAAAAGCATCGCCGTTAAACGAACTTGAAGATTGAATGTAAGTATCTACAAATTGTGTATTGTTCGCCAACGAAGCAGTAGTGTATTCATACACATCGCGTGCTAAATCTTCTTCTTGTTTTCGTTGATTTAGTAAATTTTCTAACTCTTGTGTTTGTAAATGAACAACTACCGATTGGTCATATAGACTTCGGCAACGTTGGATTTTTTGCCACAACAGTTCAACGCTTATTGGTTTTACTAAAAAGTCATCAACTCCCTTCTCGAAAGCTACCGACATCAAAGTTTGATTGTCTTCTGCTGTGATCATCATAACGGGAACTTGACAAGAAAGTGATTTTATAAACGGTAAAATATCGATACCGTTACCATCAGGAAGTTGATTATCTAGTAAAATAAACTCGAACGACGAGAGCTTTAATTGACGTTTAGCCGCTTGTAAGTTACTACTTACTACTGTTTTGCATTCTTTACTTACTAAAAAAGTCTCAAGAATTTCAGCAAATAAAGCACTGTCTTCAATTATTAATATCCGCATTTGAAGCTCTATCTAAGAAATATCAAAAAGTTGATCAAAATTAGCAATTTGTAAAATCTCTTTAGTATTTTCTTTGGGTTCTTTAATACTAATAGAAACGTTTTGAATCTTAGCTTTCTTTTGCAGCAATACCATCATACCTAACGCAGAGCTGTCTAGGTATTCTACACGACTAAACGCCAACTCAATCTCTGTCACATTATTATCTGCCAGCAAATTTTGATATTGCTGAGTAAATTCTTTGTGATATCCAAAGTCAAAACGTTCAGGTATGCATATTACTTTTTTACTCATGATTATTTCCTTTTACAAAAAGTGATGCCATAAAAAAAGATACTGGCAGGACAGTAGGAACTGTGGAAATTCGATAAAAGTCACCTTATAATTTCTGAATGTTGATGTAAACAAGTAGACCTATTGACAATATTATACGAAGACAAGTATTCAATTTTTAACTGCCATAAATTAATTATTAACTAACTTATATAGTATAAGGTCATTATTTAAGTGAAATATTTTCGATTTTCAACATCATAATTCAAATCTGCCTCACATTTCTAAATATTAGAGATAAGGTATGTTGCAAAACGAAAATTTTTGCAACATACGAATATATATTTCGCAAAGCAGAAACACAAGATACGCAAATAACCATAATAATCAATGCTTAGTAGTTTTAAGCTGTTGGTACGTTACTTGCTGATTCAATCTATAAATACTTAGAGAATTTGTTTATAGAAAGAGGGCGGCAAGATGAAAAAGAGCTATGTTTATTTTAGGAGCCACTACTGGGAGAATTGTGATGTTGACATGCTGTCGAACAACATCACAAATCACAAGGCTGAATACTTTTATCGTTTAACAAAACAAATAAATCGTCTCATATTTATTTTATTGTTTTCTCTTGGACTAAGCGTGCAGGGTGTAGCCCAGTCCCTGTCAGATTCAGATCTAAATAACCAGTCACTTTATGCCAGTGGTTATATCACGGCGGGCGCACGCACCACAGTTGGGGGAAATACTCAAAGTGCCACTGCTGTAACGCTAGCTGCAGATGCAATTGTTGGAGGAAATATTGAAGCTGGAGCCGCAGCAACTCTGGGTGCTAATGCCGGTGTTGTTGGTTATATAGAAGTAGGAACTACAGCAACCCTGGGCGTAGCGGCTATTGTTAATGGTTTTATTCAGGCAGGAACCACGGCAACCGTTGGTGCAAGTGCCATAATTGATGGCAGTCTCATAGCTGGAACGACAGCAACCTTTGATACTCTCGTCGAGGTAACTGGCGATGTTTTAGCTGGAACCACAGTAACAGTCGGTGCGGGTTCAATTTTCCATGGTAATGTTGATGCTGGAACCACCACTACCATTGGTGCTGGCGTTCAAATTGATGGGATTTTGACGGCAAATTCTTTGCTGGTTCCTCCTCCTCCTCTGTTAGTCACCAATCAAGAAAATTTAATTACGTTGATGCAAGTAGCGCTTAAAGACTTGGGAACAGGAACAGCACTCGTTTCTACTACCTTTGGAGTAAACAATGAAATACTTGAAGCTGGCATCTACAGTACAATAGATTATCTGACCATTAATGGTGGTAAAACCCTTACACTTGATGGAAAAGGTGTGGACGGCACATGGCTTTTTAATATTGCTAACTACTTGAGTTTTGCTATTGATGCGAAGGTAAT
>JBLIBL010000224.1:0-4306 GCA_047633355.1 Polaribacter sp. | reverse complement strand
AATCATCAACAAGATATTTGCGGGGAATAGCCATTTTCAGTCCTTGAAAATTGAGATTGATAAATGGAGTTTACATAATGAAAGCGTTCAGTTAAACCCGTGAAAGATTTAAAAGGTTACGGCAAACACTGATATAGATGTGAGATAATGACTATAATCGGGGTGGCTAGTTTTGATGATACCTAGCATTTAACCTATATGGCTATTTAGCCATACTCTTGCTATAATTGATTTATGAGCAATGATAATTTCGAGTGGGATGAGGCTAAAAACCTCGAAAATCAGACTAAACATGGCGTTTCCTTTAAAGAGGCACAATACGCCTTTATAGATAACTCCCGTGTTATTGCAGAAGATTTATCCCATAGTCAGGATGAAACTCGATATTTTTGTTTTGGGTTAAACCAAGAAAAAACAGGCATATTAACTGTTCGATTTACCTATCGAAATGATCAAATCAGAATTTTTGGTGCTGGTTATTGGCGAAAAGGGAGGAAAACTTATGAGCAAGAAAATTCAGTACACTGATATTTCAATTGGAGATTTTAAAGTTGTTGCTGATTTTTTACCTTCACCAAAAGATCTCAAGCTTAAAAATGATAGTACAAAAGTTACCATCTCATTAAGTAGCGATAGCGTGGCTTATTTTAAAGATGAAGCAAAGAAAAATCATATGCAGTATCAAAAAATGATTCGCCAATTACTTGATGAGTACGTATCACACCAACAAAATGTTAACCAATAAAGGTAAGCGACGCTGGAAAACGCACGCCTACTGTTGGCGTTAGTTTTCTAAAGGAGCTTATATGAAGCAAAGAGTTACTGGGTTTGACCTTGCAAGAGCTTTGGCGATATTCGGCATGGTCATTGTTAATTTTAAAATTGCCATGAACGCTGAAACTGGCAACCTGTTATTGATGAGTTTTGCCGGGCTTTTTGAAGGTCGAGCATCGGCCTTGTTTGTTATTCTTGCAGGTGTTGGCGTGACATTTCTGACCAATAAAGCAAGAGAGTCTGGTGATGGGTCACTTGTATTTAAAAATCGTTTATCGCTCATAAAACGCGGGCTATTACTAATTACCATCGGCCTTGTGTACACGCCAATATGGGAAGCTGATATCCTCCATTTTTATGGATTTTATTTTTTAATAGCTGCGGCCATATTTACAGTTAACGACAAAGTTTTGTTATTTATATCGGCGATTATAATGCTGGTATTCCCAGTATTAATGCTGTTTCTAAATTATGAGCAGAACTGGAATTGGTCAACATTAACCTATGAAAACTTTTGGTCATTCGATGGAATGACTAGGCACATAGTATTTAACGGTTTCCATCCCGTCTTTCCCTGGGCGGCCTTTTTGATATTTGGGATGTGGCTGGGGAGGCAGGATTTATCCAAAAGCTTGATGAGAAACAAGTTGCTTGCTTGGTCACTTATCACTTTACTTGTCACTGAATGTGGTTTTTATTTGATAAGAGTAATTATTGGAGATGGCAGTGCGCTTGAAATGACATCTGAAGAAGTAACATTTCTGTTTTCAACATCGATTATCCCTCCATTGCCCCAATACATAATCTCTGCTGGCAGCTCCGCTGTTGTTGTGATGGTTGCTTGCTTATACTTTTCAGATAGGTTCTCTGAAAGCAATGCCAACAAGTGGCTGTGCAAAACAGGACAATTGTCTTTGACCTTGTATGTTGCTCACGTCATTATTGGTATGGGCATTCTTGAGTCAATCGGTCGGTTAGAAAACCAGACAATAAACTTCGCACTACTTAGCGCATTGATATTTTGTGCTTGTGGGATAGTGTTTAGTGTTGTGTGGCTTAAGTTTTTTAAAGCTGGACCGTTAGAATGGATTTTCCGAAAAGTTGCAAGCTAACAAAACATTGCAGCAGAAAAGCCACTGAATGCGGCGTTAAGTTCTAGAGTCAGAGGATTATGTATATACATACAAGACCAGATCCGAAGTGGATGAAAGTAAAGTTTAGGTATAAATCATTAATAGGTTTGATGGTCATAATTTCTCTTCTTCTATCAGCTATTCCGATATATTTCTTTATTTATTATCTAGCAATGCTATTTAATATCGACGGTGGAAGAATATTAGAAGGTCAAGAACACTATTTGGTATTTTCAGCTCTATCAGTTATTGTACTTATTGTTTTTATTATTAGCACTCACTTGCTTGCGTTTTATTTAGTAGGTCGTTTTAATCGTTGGTCTTTTAAAAAATCGATAGATGTTTTTTTTAGAAATAATTTTCCTGCTCATTGGAACAAATAATTTGGCTAATTGTACAAAACATATTGGTATCAGGATTAAATCAAGTAACCGGACAAAATACTTAACCAATCGGTGCAGGCGACGCGTTACACGCGACACCTGACCTCAACGTTATATTGCTAAAGGATTATCGTGAATTACTCTAGGGTTGTGTTCTTTTCAGTAGGTCTCTTTTTATTGTTGGTTGCTATATCTGCAATAGCTACATTGATTGTTGGCGCTGAAGAATCAACTCAAAGCAAGTCATTCATTCTTACTCTCTACGTCCTTGGTTTTGTAGCTTCATTACTTGTTTATTTTTACTTGGGCTATAAGCAGAAAATTAGCCCGTACAGACATGCAGTATTAGTTGCCTCGGGTGTTTGGTTTATAAATTTAGCTGTGGGTGGATTGCTATATATTTTCCTAGAAATCCCAATTGAGCCTATTTTATTTTTAGTTACAGCTTTGCTACATGTTATAGCTGTTTTATTAGGTACTCTATTTGGCATTAAATTACGCCATTATAGAGAGTTCGGTATAAATGCAATATAACAAGTTGCCTAAGTTCGCCGCAAAAAGCGCGGATGGGACAAATACTCACTGGGCTTCGCCCAACAACGTTCGCATTTGCCCCTTGGCAAAGCGTTACATATAAAAGGAGCGGCACTTGAATTGGCCAAATGATGCTGACGGAGATGTTTTGCGGAGATTAGAAGAATCTGGATTCGATTTCTCTAAAAGTTATGAAATTGATTTCAATATTGATTTCAATATTGATTTTGATAATTGGCCTCCAAGTGAAGATGCAATCGAATTAATAGATAAAGAATTCGGTACAGTTGAAGTTTACAATCTAGACGAAGATCATAATGGTTATCTTTTATTTAATATAAATAGAAAAATTACTTACGATTTAGTTATTAATACTCAAAAAAGAGTATCTAAGTTATTGCAGTCTTTTGGTGGTGTGTGTGAATCTTGGGGAATACTTCACTAATGATATGTAACCAGACATTGGAAAATATTCATGCAAAAAAACGCATGAATTTATCAATTTGTCGTTACGCTCGGGACATGAGATGCATCTAGCCTTTTATGCCAAAGTAGTCACTTATGATGAAGCTATAGATGGCGAGATCGTTTCTGTATCCTTTCAGGAAAAAGAGGATGATCCTGATTTGGATTGCACAAGTGTGGATTCGCTCTATGATAATCCGGTTAAGGGTATATGGATATCTGCTGCGAGTGAATTTGGAGACTTTGTGGCAGATGTAGAGTGGTGTGACGGGAAAGATTATGATGGGAAATACAAAGTAATAGACTATATCCTATCAATAAATAAACTGGAGCTTACTTTGATTGATGGTTCGCATTTTGAGATTGATTTTTCTACTGATGACAATACACTTAAAGAGATAGAGGCATTCTTATCAGTAGCCGCAAAATAGCCACTAAGCATAATCAATCATTGGAACAGGTGGGATACACATTTTGGCGTTGACTGACCGCTATCGAGAATATCTACAGTCTAGCTGCCCGACTGACGGCTACTGGTACTCAAGAGTCTTACGTTGATAACCATCGCAGCTTTTTGCCTGAGGGTCTCTGTTTGACTGTGTATTCAACTAGTTAACACAACACTACTAATATATAATTTAGAAAAGCAGTGTTGATTATGAAGCAATGAAACGGACGGTCGAGTCTAAAGTAAAACGAATAACTTCGAGTTAATACGTATAAGTTATTACAGTTTAGAGAACGCTCTGTCCGCAGCGTTAAGCGTTTTTTCTAGTGTTTCATCATCATGAGCCGCACATACAAACCCAGTTTCAAAAGCGGAAGGTGCTAAATAAATACCTTCATCTAACATGGCATGAAAGAACTTTTTAAAGGCTTCTTGATCGCAGTTTACGACTTGATTAAATCCGCTAATGTTTTTCTCTTTTGTAAAAAATAACCCAAACATACTACCTACGTGGTTTGTGGTGAATGGAATCGAATGTTTGTCAGCGAGACTCTGTAACCCATTGACTA
>JBLIBL010000223.1:0-4346 GCA_047633355.1 Polaribacter sp. | reverse complement strand
TTCCAAACGCTCAATTTACCGATGATCTCTACCAAATTGACCGCGATCGTATTACCTGCGCCGGTGGTCTAGCCGCACTCGACATGATGCTTAACCTGATCGGAAACAAGCACGGCCCCAAATTAACCACGATGATCTCAGAGCTAGCGCTGTGTGAGCGAATCCGAAATGCTGACGACCGGCAACGAATACCACTACAACTGCATCTGGGGTCAAATCAGCCCAAGTTAACCGAAGCCGTCACCTTGATGGAAGCCAATTTGGAAGAGCCCATCAGCCTCGATGAGCTATCCGGTTATGTAGGAATCTCCAGACGACAATTAGAACGCCTTTTTCAAAAACATTTGAGCTGTGTGCCTACTCGTTATTATCTTAATTTGCGGTTAAAGAGGGCCAGGTTGCTATTATTGCAGACGAGCAAGTCGATTGTTGATATTGCGTTGGCTTGTGGGTTTATATCGGCGCCTCATTTTAGTAAATGTTATCGGGATATGTTTGGTATTCCGCCTCGGGATGAGCGGCGGAAGTAAGTTTTGTGGGTATGTGGTTTGCCTGCAATGATGGAATGCAGGCTATCATTGTCATCCCTGCCCCGTTCGACTAAATATCAGTGACTACAACTCGTCCAAACAGTTAGAGGTTTTGCCGTTTAATATCATAGACGGGCAAAGAAATATTTTTTTCTTAGTCTAGCTTACTTTAAAGCGACGGAAGTTCTTGGAAAAAGTTGAGGTTTAAAAAATTGGGTGTTTACGTTATTGACCGTTTTCATTCCTCGAGCATGAACGACTTCGTTGATTATTTCAGGCTCATCTCATATTGAATCTGCCTGATTTTATTATGAATTGGTTGACTCCAAAAAATGCTCGATCACATTATTTTTTTCTGGCTCTTAGAGCAATATCTCTGTGACTCCGATGGGAACATCCTGGTTAATGATGTCATTAAAATGGAAAAATTGAGCGAAGGAATCAAAATTGTAGAGCATCGGCTAAACGTTAAATTAAATATACACCCTATGAATGTATCTAAAAAGATAGTTTCGAAAGAGCTAAATAAAGCAACTCTAAGATTGATAGTGGATGTCTATAGGGCAGATTTTAAACTGTTTGAGTATGAAACCACTTATATATAATACTTATTGCATTCAGACATAAAGAGCGACGTGCAAAAAGTGAGAGTAAGGACTTCAGAATGTTGATAAGTGTCATAATACCCGCATACAACAACGCTTCAAATTTGGATAAAACCTTGGCGAGTGTTTATCAGCAAACTTATAACAACCTAGAAATAATAGTAGTTAATGATTGCTCTTCTGATAATACGACCGCTGTAATTGAAAAACATTTTGATGCAATAAAATACATTAATCTGCCTGAGAATAAAGGCGGAAGTGCTGCTAGAAATGCAGGGTTTGCTGAAAGCAGTGGCGAATACTTGGCATTTCTCGATGCAGATGACATGTGGAAGCCTACCTTTATTGAGGATCAACTTTCTGCGATAGAGGGAACCAGCTTTAGTGCAGTATATTGTCATGCGGAGGATGAAATAGGTAACGTGCTTGGGGGGACAGACCAAGGGGTATTTATTAAAGAATTACTTTTGGGGACAGCTGATATTGTTAGTACTTCAGCTCTCTTTATTAGAAGAAAATCATTTGTTGAAATTGGTGGTTTCGATCCAGCCTTTCAAAGGCATCAGGATCTTGAGTTCGTAATTTGCATAATGAAAAAAGGAATCATTGGAGTCAATCCCAAAGTGTTATTCTATAAAATAAATTCTGCTTCACCAGTGTATGTTAAGGCTTTGCTGGGTATTAACTTATTTTGGTCGAAATTTAATGAGGATATTAACTCCTTAAGTACTTTTGATAGGAAGTGGGTTTACGCCAAGGGTAAGCTCAGACTTTCGGAGTTGGCCATTAATCAAGGTTTGTGGGTGGAGCTTGTAAAAAATACATTGTCTTTTATATTTCTTAATCCTTTTGTGATAATTCCGAGGCTACGGAGATATATTAGAAAAGCACTAGCTTACTTTAGAAAAGATAACAATAGACGAATGCCTAGCAAATGAATAAATTCGTAAAAAAACAAAATATCATATATATATTAGGTATATTTATTAATGTTACCTAGGATAGCTATTACCTATGCTCTATCTGCATATCTGGGACAGGAAGGTTATTGTCTGAACTTTGAATTCCGCGAGGGCAAACAATGCCCTGGTTGGGAACTAAAAATGACCAATCCTCTCTAATTAAATTGTTCGATAAAGTAACCCATTGGAATAGGCAGCCTAATAGAGGATTTGAGATTTTCATTGGCGAATTTGGTGTCTATTCACGGTACTCGAATCCCATCCACCAAAAAGCTTGGATCGCTTTTATTCCGAGGGAAGCAGAGAAACATAACATTAGCTGGGCATACTGGGAATATTCAGCGGGTTTTGGCGTATATAATCCAAAGGAAGCGCAATGGAGACCGCAGTTAATTGAAGCCCTAATCCCAACACATTAACTCGTCAGATAGTTTAAGTAATGACTAACTACGCTGAAAAATCACAGCAAACTTACACTACATTGGCGATATGAGAGGAGAGGAGAATAAGAACTTAACATTGACTTATTGGCCTTACGTACAAAATATCGCCCGATATGAACATTCAGTAACACTTCACTAGATTATGAAATTTTTCCCTTTTTTCCTAACATTAATATGCGAGTGACATAATACTTATTAAAAACATTTTCTATCGCTATAGCCCCGAGAACCCCAGATATTAGGGAAAAAGAGAATAAAATATACGTATCAATAATACCAAGTTTTGAGAGGAATATTCGCGTTCCAGCTGTAAAAAAAACATGGAAAAGATAAATCGAATACGAATAAACTCCAATTTTTGCAAGTAGATTTGATTCAAATTTATATGCCAATAAAACACAACAACTTAAACACCCGATTATCAGTGGTAGCGTTGCACGAGTTGACTCAACTCCGATTGAATCATTATATATCGCAAATAAAGTCCCCAAAATTAAGCAAGAAATAAATATCTTAGTTGCGCCATTAACATATGATACAAGGCTGAATCTATTGACAGCTAGCCCTAAGAGGAAATATGGGAATAAATATATAAAGCCTGAAATTGAGAAATATGGAATATCTATATTAGATATATAAAGAAAAGCACTAACCAGAAAAACGATAGAGAACTTTATTTTATTAGATAACAACTTATACTTTTCAAGTGGGATTAATACTATGAAGCACAAAAATATTGATTCAATAAACCAAAAATGTGCAACAGGTAATATATGTAGTAAGTACCAATTCTGAATACTGTTGTTACTACCAGGTACAAAGCTTTGAAGTAAAGCAAAGATTGTACCAACAACTAACATTGGTATTAATAGCCGTTTAGTTTTACCATTGACATATATTGCAATGTTTCCAGAAAATGGCCTATTCGTATAAATATAACCAGATAAAAACGTAAATAATGGCATCCTTATGAATACAAATATGTCATTTAAATCCCTATACATCCCTTCTGATATACGAAGTCCATTTGTATAGTTACTACCGATAACATGATATGAAACTAATAAAATGCATGCAAGTCCCCGTAAAGTGTCAACAGCAACATCTCTATTTTTGTGCATCTTGTTGAAACCTATTATTTGCTGAATATTGATTAGAAAACAAGACTCGGATCCCAATGACATATCGAACAAACAATTTTTCGGTTCACAGGCCAAGCGATAAAGCCACTCCATACCAAGTTTTCTAAAAATTGTAGGTGCGCGTTTTACACGACCCGCCTGAAAATCTAATATCGGCCCGCCACATATGATAATAAGACGACCTTTTGCTTGAAGCTTCAGCTGTGCAGCAATACGCTCTTGTTTAGGCATCCTCATTGCAAGGACAATAACGTTTAGATGCTCTGTTTCATGAATAACAAAATGATCCAGATAAGCTTAATCAACTTGGAGTATAGGAAGCATAAACCCCCTATTCCTCTAAATCAATAAGTATCAGCCAGCCCAAAAACCTCATCACTTCCTTTGAAAATAGCCTCAACCGGGCGAAATCTACTACCTCTACGAGTATCAAAGATGGAATACAGTATGGTTTACTCTTTATTTATCAATTCTCCGCTCTGCGAATGAACAAGGCCCCACCCTATCAAACAGCATATTAAAAACAAGCCGTAACTAGGTCGCTAGCTCAGCGATCAGTTGAACAGGCAACCCTGCGGTGGTGCACGGCTTTGTGGTAACCGTTTCTTTTCGGATACGGCGGATTTACTATTCATGTGATCTAAAATTTTATTGATTACCATGG
>JBLIBL010000222.1:0-4354 GCA_047633355.1 Polaribacter sp. | reverse complement strand
GTATCATCCTATGTATCGTGCCTGGACCAGATATGATTTATTTGCTTAGCCGAACTATTGCTCAAGGTAAAAAGGCAGGGTTCGCTGCTGCACTCGGAATTAATCTAGGTGGATACTTTCATCTTACAGCTGCGATTCTTGGTATTTCCGCTATTATTGCTACTTCAGCTATAGCATTTACTATTCTTAAATATTGTGGTGCAGCTTACCTAATCTACATAGGGTTCAAAGCAATTTCATCAAATTCATCATCGGCTTTAGACTGCTCTGATAACGAAGTTCAACTATCTATAAAGTCCATATTTTGGCAAGGCTTTATCAGTGACGTATTAAATCCTAAGGTAGCTATATTTTTCATTTCTTTACTCCCTCAATTTATTCAATCGGACAATGATAATACGTTCACTCAGCTTATTATTTTGGGTATTACCGTTAATATTATCGCGCTATTAATTAATTTTGTTTTAGTTTGGTTTTCTCATTCAGTTTCAAGTAATTTGAGGCAGAGCAATCGAGTTTCAAAAGTTCTAAATAATGTCATGGGTACAATCTTTATAAGCTTAGGTTTAAAGTTGGCAACTGAGCAGCGTTAAAAATATAACAAGGGTTTTCAAGTCGGACAAATTACAGTTGGCTTTTTGTTCGTGCCTCACTTATTTTAGCCAACTGCAATTTGCCGCTTAAAACGGCGTTATGTGAAAGACGAAAACTAAAAAGGAGAAAACTATGAGTGAAACTACGATTGTAGCCTTAGCAGTGGCAGGTGGAGTGTTCTTAGTATTAATTATCACACTAATTAAATATAACGTTGATGCGGCAATAAAAATGTGGGGTGTATTAGGTGTATTGCTTGCGGCCATTACTAGTCACTATTTCACCGACCAAGCAAACAAAGACCAAGTGGCTCAGTTACAGCAGAGTAATAGCAAGGTGAAGTTAGCATTAAGTCAAGCAGTTGAAAAAGCATCATACGTAAGCAGTATAGTTTCACCTTTTGCATATGCTTTTGAAGGTAAAGGCGGGGTGATGTGGGCGCCACCGGAATCTGAGAATGCGCGCATGGTACTTGCTTCCGATTTCATTGATGCATCAGTAAAGTTAGGGGAAATAGGAATTTTAAAGAGTGTCGGGTTAGAGGAGGAAATGTAAATTGCTATTAATAAAATCACATAACAAACGCATTAAATCTGACTCCGTAAACTTGTCGTTTTTTTTGCAAAAGGCCGCAAAAAAGACGCCAACTTTACTCCGCAGTTTATGCGGGCGTTAGGCTCCCACAGACTCAGGTTTCTACTATGATATATCCAGTTGATTTTATTAGTCTTGAAGACGATGAAAAAGATATTATAGTGTCGTTCGCGATTCCGGATGATGATACAGGAATAAAAAGTCTTATTTTACATCGCACTCTATTTTTTGAAGAGCTACTTCCTGATGAAGAGAGAGGGGTTAGAGTTTCACTGGAGGGTGAGCCAGATGCAGGTGAGACTCTAAATATGCTCGAATCAATAGAAATATCTGATCAACATATTAAGATTAATGCTAAATGTCGTATCTACGTAGTTGATGTATCAAAAATTGATGGTGAAAATATATCAGAGTTAAAAGCATTAGTTGAAAAGCAAAACTATGATCATAGGTTTAGAATAAAAAAAGCCTAACAAATTGCTGCATCCGACACATGCTGCGCCGCGTTTTTTGTGCATTTCGCTGCGCTACATTTTAAGCACAAAAACCGCTCTGCAGCATGTGCGGCTGAGCAAGGCGTTAGGCATCAAGGAAGGTCATGGTCATCTATCAACAGGTCAGCGAATATTTAGAGGAATGCTTTCATTTTATGGAAAGTCACCTTCCTTCTCCTGATATTGTCGAAATTAGTGAACAAAAGTGTTTACGTTACACTGAGAAATTAATTGAAACTGCAATAATTCAAAAGTTAGCTAGATACCTTTCTAGCCTTAATGCAGCTAGGTTGCTTTTAGACCAAGGATATACACAAGAAGTTGGTGTTATGTTCCGTACATTGGACGAAATTGGCGAAGATATAAGATTTTTATGCATTCCAAAAACAGGTGGCGACTTTACGGAGATACATAGAAAGTACCTTGAATACTTCTACCAAGAGGAATTCGATAACCCAGATAACGCATTTCTCTCAACTCAAAATCGACCAACTATTCCTCGAAAAAAGATACATGCTGCAATTGCTAACATTGGAAAGAAAACTCTAAATCCATCAGATAATCAGAAAAACCACAGGACAATTAGTCAAGCATACAGTGGTTATGTGCACGGTAGCTCAGAGCATCTCATCGAAATGGTTGGGGGTAATCCGCTACGCTATTTCTTAAGGGGAATGGCTGGAACTAAACGCCAACAAGAGTTCGCATATAACTATTGGGATTACGCATATAGAGGCATTTTAGCTGTAATGATAACTTCCAAGGCATTAGGTTTTGGAGAGCTATATGAGCAATGTTTAAAATTTCGAAAAGACTTTGAAAAGCAAACGGGCGATACGGGAAGCGGCGATCCTGTGAAGCAAATGAGAAAAATGAAAAATGCCTAACAAAAACATTATATCGCTCGCATGCTCGCTGGGACAATTACTCGCTGGCTGGCGCTCCGCGCAGTATAGCCAGCAAGTAATTGCCCCATATGTTAAGCGTTAGCGATAAATAATTAGAGGAAATCTCATTGGAAATAAGATCGTTACAATCAGAAGGTAACCATGAATCCTTGAGCGAGTTGTTACAAGTATCAGGAGCCGTAAGAAATATAATTGCGATATCGGCATACATTGATATTGAGTCGATAAGTCAACTGATAGATTTTCTTAAAAGTCGTGCGGACTCAAGAGGAAAAGCCTCTTTAAAAATATTTATCGACAAATCATCAAGTAGATTTTTTTCTAACAGAGAAACAAAGAGAAATTTATTAGAAAAGCAGAGAAAAATTCAATATTTATTTTCAGGTGATAGTGGTATTTTTCTTGTTCAATTTGGCAAGCTTTTTCACAGCAAAGTATACTTGATTGAAGGAAACAAAAATGGAAAAATATTGCTAGGATCAATGAATCTGACGCAAAAAGGTGTTAATGATAATGAAGAGATACTATTGATTGATGACTACCATATTGATGGCAGAGCTATTTCAAATCGGCTGTCTAACTGGGTAAAAGACTATTCAGGAACTTTACTAACAAAATCAACTGCCATAGATGATAACTTAACGGGTAATTATCCATCATGCATGAGACAGTTCTTGCTTGACGGCAAAGTTTATTATGAGCTTAAAGAGCAAAATCCATTCCGTTTTAAATTGTGTTTACCTGATAACATTATAAAACAACGGGCTGCTATTGACCCATTATTGGAATCAAGCATAACTGATACCGTATCTTTAGAAACGTTGATCACCGAGCAAAGCATCGGGCTTGGCAAAAAAATACCTAATTTAGGAAAAAGCCGAGCACCTTGGAAAAAACACTGTGTAGAAACGTGTTATGGTTTCTGGAATCCTGATTTAAGAAATGAGGAGCTTGTTGCAACATTAGAAAATAGAATAAAACAACGAAAGCCTCACTATGATGCAATTGAAAATATTCTCAATGAAAGTGATAGAGATATAAGAGATTCTTTTCTTCGGTTATGTGAGAGAATCCAAAAATATTTAGTTAGTTTAGATATTATTGACTGGAAATATGGAAACCCAGAAAAAGCTGAAGAGTCATGGAGAAAGTGGTATGAGGCTTTGCTTACAAAGCTTAAAAACAAAGAATTCTATAACCGGCTGATTTCGGGCATATCTTCTGTGCCTTCACCTGATGTATGGAGTGACCCTATATCATCTACAGAGTTTGAAGATTCATTTTATGAATCAATTATTTATCACTGGTCTAAAGAATATTCCAAAGAAACAACTAATGTTATTGCTCAGGCAGTAGCTTGGAATCTAGATTTAGATGATGCCGAAAAGGATGAAATGGATTTAATGCAGTTAAAAAAGGCAATGGAATTATGGTTTAAAAAGAATTTGTCATCTAATATCGTTGAGTTTAATGAGGAAGAATAAAATCGCTAACAAGGTATTTCCAGCGGACAGTCAAAAGTTTCACACTTTTTGCCTTCGCAAAAAGACGCGCTACTTTTGACTGCCGCTGAAATGGGCGTTAGTTTTTTTTGTAAGCCTTGTCTCTGTTCTCGACTACCAGCAAAAGTATTAACTGATCTTTTTCGTCTATGGTATAAAATATCCTATAGTGACCAATTCGATATCTCCAGGTGTTTGGGGAGTAGCCTTTTAATTTTTTTATATCTACCCCAAAATGAGGTTCGGATTTTATCTGGGGGTA
>JBLIBL010000221.1:0-4357 GCA_047633355.1 Polaribacter sp. | reverse complement strand
TATACAACACATAACTAACACCCGACTGATTCATAGCTGCAATGATGTTTTTTTGAAACTTAATCTCATTCCAAGTCAAGCCTTTAATGTCCATGTTTGACAACACCATTAATGTTGTGCTATTCAATGACAAAGTCCTTAATTCCTGTACAGTTAATACTCCTTCTTTCTTATTGACATTCACTGGGTATAATTCGTCAATTAACGTATTACCATCTTGCATTATTAAACCTGCCAAAAGACTGTTGTTAGTCACCTTATGTATAGATGCTGTCTTCAAGGATGTTAATTCTGATCGAGCATAATTACGCCCGTTGAATTGGACAATTTTATGTTTTATCAATTTATTAAAACAATCTTCAATAACTGCTGTATCACTAATATGAGTGAAGTTAAAATGATGAGTATTACTTAGCTCACTCCATGCAAGCGCCCAATCTTTATTAGCATTATACAAAGGCGCTTCTGCTGTTTTTATAGGCTCAACAATAATGGGCTCTTCAATTTTGGCAATCGTCAAAGATGAATCAGCAAGTATCGTAGTATCTACTTTCAAAACAACCGTATTAGAATCTACTGCCAGAGTAGTATCCAAATCACTAACCAGCTTGGTTATTAATTTCACTTTTTTGTTAGTAGAGCGTTTTTCATTCTTTATTTGTTGAACAGGAATATTAACGACAGGTACTTTTTTAGGTTCATCAATTAAAGCCACATAATCTGATGAGTCTGGCTTTGATTGATGTGAGTTTACTTTTAATTGAGAAATATCATTTAATCGCACTATTTCGTAATCATGAATAACCAAACTCGTATCTGATGTACTAAACATTTCTGGGTTTACCCAATGGTAGATGCCATCTGCAGTAAAATATACTTTCTTGTAGCTTTTTAATTGTTGATGTATTGGTTTCCAATAATTGACGAATGCACTATTAACGGCCGAATCTCCAGCTTGAGATTCTTGGTATTCTAATAATGCCTCATTTTCCAATTGTTTACCATTCATCAAAACAAATCCTGTTGGTTTTTTAGAAGAATTTTTTAGTTGGATTACCGCATATTTGGAGGAGTCATTCACATCTTCCAAAGAGTTAAAACGGATCATCTCTATGGCCGTTTCATCATCCTTGAGTTTCTTAATAACATGTTTTACAGTCAACATGTTATTGTCGATATAATTAGCGAAAATTTTCGAATTTTTCTTTAATTGTTTTTCCGCTGTTTTTAGATCCACTTTTATATCACCGGCGTTAATCCCCATTACTTTTTGATCTGCTTTTTCGACGATCAAAGACAATACAGCTTCTTTTTTAGTTTCTTTCCAATCTTCATAGATATCCATTAATCCTTCATTGGCAGTAGATTTCATTTTATTTGATACGTTACTCAATCGGCTTTTGTTGTAATGAATTTGTTGCCATCTAGTTTCTACTACGTTTTGGTAATATTTAGCAGCGTTACTACTTTCAAGCGACATGGCATAATAATCGTTAAATGCATCTGATATTTGTTCTTGATAAATCTGACGTTCTCTCTTATTGAAATGATTCATGTATACCTCCATGATCGTAATATAATCTTCTACCAATTTCTCCTGTTCTTTAAGAGCTTTTTTGTTCTCTCCTTTTTTCCAAAGCAGTTCAATCATAACTTGACGATGGTGCAGTACATTATAATGAAGCTTATGATATTTTTTTCTGTAAATTTTATCCGCTTTTTTATAAAAATCTACCGCAGGATCAAATTTGTTTTCAGCCAAATAAATTTCTGCTTGCAATCGATATACGCCAGCTAACGTTTCTGAATTTTCTCCAACTAAATTTTTTATGATACCCGAAGCTTCTTTAGCATCAGCCATAGCTTGAACATGTTTATCAAGCATTAATTTGTATTGAGCTACTATTAATAAAGCTCTTCCATATTCTAAGTGATTTGTTTCTGTTGCTTTTTTAATGGCTTTAGCCGATTGCTCTAGTTTATTAATACATTGCTTCAAGCTAGTTAAACCCAATGTATAATTGACTTCGGTTAACCACAATGATGTTCTCGCTAATTCTAAATGCTTGTTGCCCAGAATTTCTTTTTGCAAGTCAAACACATCGGCTATTTGTTGCTGCGCAGAATGGTTGTCTCCTATTGCAATATATATTTTGGCAAGTATGTTTTTTACAGTTGTTAACCCTATTTTCCTGTTTTCAGAAAGTTCCTTCTCACCTATTTCAACTGCTCTCTTTCCATATTTTAATGCATTAACCAAATTACCTTTACTTAATTGCAATTCAGCCATTAAATACGTTGAGTTTAACACCCCAATGTGGTCATCACCAAACAATTTAATTTTATTGGTCAGCGATTTTTCAATCATTGATTCAGCTTTGTCTAAGTCGCCTATGCTTAAATACAATTTCGCCAAACTTTCAGGATCAGTTGCATCAGTCAATCTAATTTCATTATACAGCTTTTTACTATTCGATACTACATGCTCGTAAAGTTTTTCAGAATCATATAAATTCCCTTTTGCTAAGTGATAATCCGCCATCAACTGAGAAGCTAAAAGGTAGTCTAGTGAGTTTTCACCGCTAAGTGTTTTAAACAAATCAAGTGCTACTTGAGCAGTATCCTTTGCTTGTTCTAACTCCCCTTTTATTAGACTTAGTCTAGCCCATTGCAAAAGTATGGTTGCATGTCTTTTATTGTTAGAGCCAAATCTATCTTCATTCCGTTTACGTGCTGTCGCTAATTCCTCAGTAGCCTCATCCAACTTATTGCCATAACTCAATAGTCGTGATCGATTGATCTTGGCTGGTATCATATCTGGATGCCAAGAACTATAACTTGTACTGTAGTTATCCCAATTTTCTCCAAATAAATACTGGTTGGCAGTTGTTAAATCAAACTCGTAATTTGTCAGATAATCTGCTCTTCTAATAAGCGATACGGCATGACGTGGTGTGTTTTCACCATATGCTTCAGCATACGCTATTGTCTGTCTGTCGCTCAATGTGTCAGCCATACCAAAGAAATTTCGGGAAAGCAAATAGCGATAAGCCATGTCGTTATTTAGCCTAGTGGCATGCTCATAAAAGGGCATTACTTCACTTTGGAAATTGATCAATTGCACTGTTAAGTCTTCCGCTTTTTTGTACTGCTTAAGATAATCATGCGCCATAATAGTTGCGCGAAAATGTGGGACATGATGATAATCTGTTGTTTCCCCCCATTTCATGGTGTGTTTTGCCAATTTGCTTAACGCTCCAATTACGGCAACTTCCTTATCATCACTGATATAGTTGTAAACCAATTGTTCTTCTAGCTCAAGAATAGGTAAATCAAATTTCTCGTAATGTTTTTTATATCTTTTTATGGCTTTTTTATATGTTTTTCGAGACAGTTTTGTTTGCTGATTAACTTTCGCTAAATCAGCTTTTAGTTTAATCATCTTAGCATAGACAAGTTCCTTGCCTGCCATTTTTTTAACCATCTTGAAATGCTCATTCACATATCGTTCACCTTCTTTGAAATATCCCTGCTCAAAAAAAGTTGAAGCTTTTAAATAAATCATACTAGCAAGTAGGCGTTTCTTTTGCTTTTTTATTTTCCCTGAAGGCTTGTCATAAACTTTCACTGAATCAGTGTGAGTAGTAAGTATTGAATCTGAAAGGTGATTGGTTAATTGCTTTAATAAGGTGTCTAAATCACTATTGTATTTGTAAAATAAACCTTGTGATTTGTACGCATGCCATTTATCCAGTTCATTAGCGAGGAAATTAATAGAATCAATGGAGGTAGGGTGTGAAGGCAAAGTATTGCCCGTTAAATCAAAATAATAAGATCCTAAACGATAATTTTCTCTATTAAAATAAAGTTTACTGAAATCATCAGCTAATGATTGTTTTTGGCTTTCATTTAGTCCTGTGTCGGTTCTCAACAACTTCCAACTAAGTGACAAAATAGAATCTGTTTCTTTAAAGTATTGCCCCATCCCGTCTCCAGCATTCGCTTTCGAAAGTTGTAATAACGCCAATGAAGCATCAAGTGGTAATGAATCTTTTGCAGCTCTTTTCAGCTTTCTTGCACTTTGAGCAAATACATGGTCGTATTTGTGTTTTGAAAGTTGCTTTTTTTGCTTTTCGTAAGACTTGTAATATTTTGGTGCATCTTGAGCATACCCTATTGAACTTATAAAGCTTATGGTCAAACAAATTATTAATAACCTCATAGTCTATCGTTACTTATTTCTCTAAAAATTCTAAACCGAAAGCTACAAAATATTATGGCAGTTCCCGAAATTAAATGTACGCCTAACTTTCCTCTTTTTCTCATCACTATTTCACGGCCATTTATCTAACATTTT
>JBLIBL010000220.1:0-4361 GCA_047633355.1 Polaribacter sp. | reverse complement strand
AAAATGGCAATACACGAATGGTACGCGTAACGAATCGGTGATAAGTCCAGATAACTGGATTGTAGATCAATCGAAGCTAGACAGACCTGGAAATAAAGACATCTAATTAGAGTTATTCTATTTTTACAGAAATAACCCGGCTCTGTATCCTGAATGGCAGGAACATTTTAGAACTCACCAGCCACCAACATTGCTTGTCTGGGGGAAAGGAGACTGTATTTTCCCAGAAGAAGGTGCGCATTCCTACAAGCGAGATTTTAAAAATATTAATTTTCACACTGTAGACACCCGACATTTTGCGATTGAAAAAAATGGCATTTTAATTGCAAATCTAATCAATGACTTCATGGATAATAATCACGGCATAAAACCTTCTTTAAAAAAAGCAAGACCATCTTCAACACAAAAATCAATTGTTATGAACGTATAAAGATAACTGTCTAACCATAAAAATATTCACTCATTAAGGAGGCTCTAACATGCCAACAATCAAATTATATCGTTTTCCTTTATCAGGCCATTCACACCGGGTTGAAGTGTTTCTATCATTACTAGGTCTGGATTTTGAACTCGTTAATCTTGCAAGCGGTGTACACAAACAAGAAGGATTTCTGAAGAAAAATATATTTGGTCAAGTACCTGTAATAGATGATGGCGAAATCAGCATTGCAGACTCAAATGCTATTCTTATTTATCTTGCAACTAAATATGATGCATCAAAAACATGGTTACCGAGTAACCCGATACACTTAGCCGAAGTTCAACGATTCTTATCTTTAGCCGCCGGAAAAATCGCGTTTGGGCCAGCTGCTGCTAGAGCAGTTAATGTGTTTGGTGCTAAAAATGATCATCAAAAAGCCATGAATATTAGTCATGATTTATTGCAAGTGCTTGAGCTGCATTTAAAAGACCGGAAATGGCTTGTATCCGATTCACCAAGCATTGCTGATGTAGCCAACTACACCTATATTGCTCATGCACCAGAAGGTGATGTATCGCTCGAAAATTACCCGAATATACAAAATTGGTTATCCCGCTTTGAATCACTAAGTGGCTTTGTTCCAATGATATCTACTTCGGTTGGATTAGTTGATTAAGTCGGAAATCAAAAAAAGTCAACATTAACAATATTAAAACTTGACCTTTCACAGGTATCTGAGGGAGTTTATGTGAGTGGTCATCAATATAGATGGTCATCTCACTAGGCCTTCCAACAAAACGCCCCTGTTTTATTTGAAAGGGATGACCTGCACTAACAAACTGATGCTTACAAAGATAAGCGACTACTGACCCTGCTGCGCTTCCTGTTGCTATATCTTCAATCTGCTCCAAGTTATCCCAAGTCCTTCCTTCAAAGTTTTTCAAGTCCAGCACATAAATAAATTTCGCGCCTATTTTTACAAGCCTACTTTTAAGAATATCAGTTTTAATTTTGACTCTGTCTATGCCGTCTAGTATAGGTATTATTAGGTAAGGTAAGCCTGTAGAAAGAACTTCGAGTGGATACTCGGCGATATCATCACAAGCTAGGTTTAGAACCGATAAAAATTCGATTGTTTCAGACTGGCTTAAAATGAGCTTCTCCTTGATTCATCGTGGCTTCGAAATAATAATCTTTTATTTGTGTAGTAAACACTACTTGTTGATGATTAAGATTAATAAAGCACTCGTGCTCTGTCTGTGATCCATATTCCTCATATACATGTGCAACAAGGCCTATTAAAGGGTGGCCAGTGAAGTCTAGTTCTTCTTCAAGCGTAAGTATTTTTGCTTTGCACTGCCCTTTATTGACATTTATAAAAATAGTTTAAAATCGATGCATTTTTTTTGCTAAAGACAACATATCCGCCGAAGATAAGTTATCAAAATCATAAAAAATAGTCAGTTCATTACCTGATAATTTTCAATGATCAAATACATCAACCAACTGACATTTCATTCTATAAAATACTCACTCTTGATTTTCTTACGACTCGTTCTGCTTAGTTTTGATAATATGGAACAAGCCGTTTGAACATATTTTTCGCTCGATGTGCAGACTCTTTTTGCCCTGTTGTATGAGCACAAACAATAGTCCCATCTAGCAACAAACATACCTCTAAAGATAGTTCTTCTTTATTAGAGTCAGACATTTCAGGTAGCAAATCTTTTACATACTGCCCAAGAGATTTTTTATGGTCTGCTGCAATACGATGAATAGGATGATCTAGTTCTGAGAACTCGGCACTTGCATTAATAAAGTTACACCCGCAAAAATCATCTGAATGAAACCAGTCATTCAAGGCATCAAAAATTGCGTAAATTTTTCCTGACTGCTGGTCGAGATAGTTTAACTGATAGTACTGATCTACTTTAGTTCGGATCCACTCGAAAAATTGTTCATGTCTTAACTCAAGAACAGCCTGAATAAGCTCGTTTTTAGATTTAAAATACTTATACATGGTCGTCTTTGATACACCAGACTCAGCCTGAACCTTATCAATACCGGTTGCATGAAAACCAAACTCGTTAAACAGTTTTAATGCCGTGTGTAAAAGGTGATCTCTTCGGCTAATGGCCATATCTAATTCCTATTCAGTTTTCTTAACCTCAAATAATACCGATCTGTACACGCAATTCCAAGAAGTATATTCAATCTCACGAATGCAGAGTATAAAGTTTAGGTTTATCTATAAACTTAAGCCTTTAGCTTAAAGTTTTATTGAATAGCTTTTGGACTTTTAAGCTAATCAGTGCACTTAGCAGTATTTGACCTCTCTGCCAAGTGAGCCACTTGGCACAGCATACCTAAACTTGAGTTGGTGATTAACTGCCAAACTTCATGGATGCGAACATAGAGTGTCCAATCAGGGCTGAGTACATGCGTCGCATTGATTTCTAAAAAAGGCTAGAGACTATAAGCGCTACATACCAATAAGTTTCAGCATTAACCGAATTGTTAATGCTAATAAAATAACTACGCCGAAAAGGAAACATTTAAATCGATAAGGTACGTAGTTCGTTGTGACGTGAATATAGGCATGTATATAACGACTTAATGCGTAAACACTCATCAATATAATAATGACGCCATTCACATTACTAGTGATGAAATAAATAATACTCAGCGTATAAAAAAGAATCGGTGATTCAAACTGATTAGCGAGATTGTTTGATACTTTCACCACATAGTCAGGCCATGCCTTGATATTTAACGCGGCTTTTTTTCGATCAACACTCCCCTCTTTTACTGCTCGACTTTTCATGACACCTAAATAAATATAGAGCATAAAAATTAGCATTATATGCGCCATTACTGGCACAAAAATTAAATCAACATTCATTATGGACACCTCATCTCTTAAAAGTTTTACTTTTATTTGTTAGAAATTAATCATATATTGACACTGTCAATTTAAGCTCTATATATGGACAATGTCAACATGATAAAAAATTCTACTTATCATCATGGTAATTTGCGTGAGGAAATTGTAAAAGTCGCATTTCAACTATTAGATAATGAAGGTGTCGAAGCGCTAGGTATCAGAAAAATCGCACGTATGCTTGAGGTAGCTCACTCTGCACCCGCGAATCATTTCAAAAACAAACAAGCTTTGTTAACAGCTCTGGCTACTGAATCTTTTCAGAATTTAGTTTCAGTCATTGAAAAAAAGATTCCCCGAGAAAAGGACAGCATCAAAAAAACGATTCATTATTTTTGCGACACGATATTAGAGTTTGGTTTGAGCTATCCCAACCGCTATAAATTGCTTTGGCGACGAGAATATGCAGACAATCAAAACACAGAACTCGATGAAGCAATGGAAAAGATTTACGCCCAACTCACATCAATACTCAGGATTTATGCTCAGAATAAACACATTGATGTCGAATCCCAAGCCATCGCGCTTTGGTCCTTAATTCATGGTTATGTATTGCTGCGTTTAGATGGTAATTTGAGCCAAGGCTTTGATGAGGTAACAGGCATAAAAAGACAGACTGCGATTGTTGATGTTTTTATTAGTGGAATTGAATAAAAATACAAACAAAAACCATCAGAGATGGTTTAGAAAACTGCACTAACTCGCTAGAAAGTTAAGAGAGTGGTTTTAAGCGAAAACGTTCACTTCGCATATTTATTTTGCACATTCTGTCTAGTCGGAATGTACGTGGTACCTCACGTCAATAATCCTAGACAATTAAGTACCAAACAGGCCAATTGAAAAAAATAATGGACTTCGATGATTCTGTTTTACTGTTCGCCATCAGCACGCTGGTACGTAATCTCTAAAGCACGTTTATCGAAAAAAGTTTGAGTATGCTCTTTTTTAATATGATTCTAATAGTTGCTTTGAACAAAGTCAGAAGCCAACTCTCCTACC
>JBLIBL010000219.1:0-4380 GCA_047633355.1 Polaribacter sp. | reverse complement strand
CAATCAAAAGCTCGACTCAGTCGTTGAATTGATTAACCAAAACCCCGTTTATAACGTATCAATAAAATACCGGACAAGTGATGGGCTGATACGAAATTGGGGATCTGAATTTCAGATCCTTTTTTATTTTTATCAATAATTTCAAGTTATTACAGGTATGAAAAGTACCAAACAAGTTACAAAGTAAAGGGTTATAGTCATATATATCAATACGTTTAGTGCAATTTGTATGAGTTTGTAATTTTAAGTAGATTAAAGGGCGCTAGCGGGGGGAACGGTAGCTAAGTGCCAAGAGCGGACTAAACTTCATTCTAATCAATGTTAATACCGAGAGCATCTAAGTGCTCTACTAAATCTGGGGCACCTACTAAGGTATCACTCACTCTTATAGTCGTTCCATTTTCAAACCGTAGTGCGTAGTAAGCATTTAATGCATGGTGCTTTACTTCGGTTAAAGTGCTCCATTTCTCTTTTTTGAGACCAGACCAAGGTGTATAGAACTCGATGTATTTGTCATTATATTTACCTTTAACCAAATACCCCTCACCGAAAAGAGCAATAGCTCCTCCGACTAAGCAGATTTCTAATATGACTAGCCAAGCAACACTTTCATCACCATCAAAGCGGCCTGTAAAATAACTATATAGGATGAGGAAAGCAAAGCCAGAAGTCAGTACTCCAAATAAAGCTAAGAGCTTTCTAGGTTTAAGTTTTCCAGCTTCTGCTTTCCCTTTAAAGAACGTTGGATAAAGCGAGACTAATATCACGGCCACCATTATTATCCAATTTTCAATAGGCATGAACTCTAACAAATATCCCTCCTTTTGATTTACTTATTTGTGCCAGTTACAGCCCCCTCAAACTTAACTTAGTTTAAGGTCATAATCTCGATTAAAGTCAATTCCTTGAGCTAGCCTTTGTCCATTTAACAGTTTCTCATAAGACGATGCCATTACTCGAAAACTATTAACTTTAGTGCTGACCTTATCAATTAACTTTCGAATCGTATGTAACTTTAATTTAGCCTCTTCACTATAATATGCGGAGCTAATTACGGTCTTAACTATCGTATCTGAAGCGGCTTCGCCACCAAGTAATATCGATATTGCTGTTGGATTAAAGACTTCATCAGTTTTAAATTTTACACCGTTACTGCCATCCTTCATTACAAGTTCCCTGCTATTGACGCTTTCACTTTTACTTAGGCACAAAAATAGGTATTTCGAGTTTGGGTTTTCGTAATCGACTTGATATTGAGATAACGATTCAGCATTTTCATAGACTCTAGGATTTTGATTGAGACCACTTAACGATTGGATAAATTTTAATTCGCCAATTGAGTTCATTAATTTAAATAACAGCTCGAAATCACATCGATCTGCATATATTTCAATGCTTGCACCGCTCATTCAAAATCCTTGTAGTAATTGCATGCAGCCAATATAAATTAGTTTGACCTCAATGTCTCTTGATCGCTCTAAGCGGAAGTTTATCAACCGCTTACCTAATCAATCATATTTCAATTTTGGTCATTGTCAATTAGTTTGAGAGCTACTGCGACTGTAATTGCTAACAACTAGACTGCTCCCTCATGTTTTTTCTGGAAATAAAGGAGAAAAAGATAATATTTCATCCACTGAATAAACTTTTCTTGCAAGTCCCAGCTTCTGAGCAGGAGTTTTAGGATTGGCGTTGGACTTTTTATTTCTGAGCGTTTTTTTGTCGGTATGAACATAATTATGATAAACCCTAAAAATCTCTACAAGCATAGCTGCCCACTTCGGGTTATACGCTGCATATCCGTTCCAACGAAGACCGTTGGTTGCGGAAGTAATAGGTCTCTCTAACATGTTTATTCTGCGACGAATCATTTGAAAGTAGTTATCGACACCATATGTAGAGATATCCATTAGTGCATCTGAGGATTGCTCTGTCAGCACACCATAGGGTTGTATCAATGGTTTTATTTCCATTGTTTGGCGATACTTTGGAAATGGGTGTACTAACCACTCCGATTTTGTAGAGCCTATATTTTCATTACGCTGGTGCAATGTAGCAGTCCAATATTTTTGATTTAAGGCTCTTAAACGATCAGTATCATACTGAGCATCTTTGATTTCTTTTTCGGTAAACCCTTCATCACGGAGCACCTGCTCACTCCAGGTTCGCCTATCTTGCATTTGACTAGCGTTGTTTCGATCAGCACGAATCAATACGGGGTATACTTTTTGTTGGTTTATCAAATCCTTCAACACCAAAGAAATTCCAAGCTCAAACCCTTCATCATCGTCTGCAAATATATCAGAGTGTGAGCATACCTCATAAAACGGCTTTACCTGTTCTATATGTGCCATTAAGGAATAAGTTTGTTGTACAAGTAGATTGCTTGCTGGAGCTTTTAGTGCAAGGGCATCTTCAACATCATCAGATTCTACGTCAATATCGCTGATAATGTATTGTGAATATAATCTATCATATACAGGCTTTTCAGCGTCCTTTCGCTTTCTTGCTTCAGCTTTAATGGCCTCCCAATCGGAACAAAAATCGAAATTAATTGTGCTAGCTAATACGAACCGAGAACTGTTATCTACCGATGATGTATTTACTAGCTTAGTAGGTTTCCGATCTCGCTTGTCATTCCAGTTTGCCAAATAGTGTTGTCGATCCATACTAATTTCTAACATCGTACCAGAGAGCTGGTGTAAATTATTTCTGATATGCCACTGATCAAACTGAATACACTGACTATAAAAAAATTCAATTCTATTGTAAATAAACGTCGGTGCTACATTCAATTCTTCCTGTATGCGATTAATAATCCCTTTGTTAACTAGCGCCATGAATAATCGATTATTAAGATCTGTTTTATGCTGCCCCATCTGCGGATTGCAAGGGACGTTAAACCTTTTATGGCATCGTTTGCATTCGTATTTTTGGGAAAATATATTGGGCTGACCTTTGCTAGTTGACTCACGAATACCTTTGCGAGCGTATAATTCAGGAAAATCAATGATATCTTTGTACACATTTGGACAGGGTTTTCCTTTGCCTCTACCTTTCTCTATTTTGGAGTTATTACAGGATGCGCCTATTAATTTATGCTCGTCTTGAACTCTAATCGATTCCATAACAAAGGATCTATTATTTATAAGGGTTCTACTGGTATTGCAAAGCTTGCAGGTTAATACTTTGCCAGACTTAACACTCGTCAATTTATAATCATTTCCTAAACCGCGTTTGGGTTTACTATCCTTGTCTTTCCCTGGGTTTTTAGCGATAACCCCATAGTTCTCACAGTTTGGATTTTTACAGTAATTTAGTTGCACCATTTCATTTGTGAGCGGATGCTTGAAAGCACGAGGGATAGGACGTGCCGTTGGTGCTGAATGTGTTTTTGATTGTGGTACTTGTTCAAGGGGAGTGAAGTCTCTATCGTGAAATTTAAAGTAAAGCTCTGCTGAAAGAAACGTATCCACTAAGGCGCTATGTACTTTACGTAAAGAAATGTCTATGTGGTATTTTCGGCATGCATCATCTAACTTTAACCATCTTCCTCCTTGGGCCACGTCTAGCATCAAGCAGTTCGACTTAAAGTCTTTTATTAATGATATTTCGACTCCAGCCCTATCCAATTCCATTTGAATAAAGCCAAAGTCAAATTTTTTGTTATAGCATGAAAGGGTCGCACCTTTTATAAATTCCAGAAAATCATGGGCTATATCACTAAAGGTTGGGGCGTCTAGTAGATCTTGATCTTTTATGCCATGTACCCGTCTAGCCCCTAGAGAAATTTTCTTTCCTTGTGGGTTCACATAAGTACAAAAATAGTTGTCTTTAGATATGACACCATCAACAATTTCAACAGCCGCGATTTCAATGACCCTATCGCCATTAAAAGAGTATTTTCCTGTTGTCTCTGTGTCGATTAATACGATTCTATTCATAATTCCCCCTAGACAAAGAGCTTAATGAAAATACAGAGTTTGTCAAAACTTTTCACAAGCCCTTTGTTGCAGGGGCTGTAGGCTTACTTTGTAATTTATATTGGTTTTAACAGGCTGTATTTACTGGTCTTGGTTGAAGTTAGTGGTACAAGATAGGCACCCAATAAAGTAATGGATGGCTTAGTACAACTGTTTTAAAGCTAGTTTTTAGGAAATGTAACAACATTATCGCTTCTTGGGCACAGTAGGCAAAGAGCTGGAGATGCAAACTACGAAGTAAAAGAGTGAACTAATTGTTTTATATAGGTATTTATTATTACTTTGTAACTTTTAATAGTGAAATCATACTTATAACCAACTGATATAATTATAATTAATAAAAAGGGATCTAATTATTAGATCCCCAATTTCGTATCAGCCCAGATATTTCAGGGTT
>JBLIBL010000218.1:0-4404 GCA_047633355.1 Polaribacter sp. | reverse complement strand
TATCTCACTCACCAGTTGAAAGCGTACATGCACTTGACCTATCTCATTTAAAGTCAGAAAACATTATTTTTTTAACCGCTTGGATTGATGGGGATATTGCGGGTTGTGGTGCATTAAAAATATTAAATACTTACCAAGTAGAAATAAAATCAATGAGAACCGCTCAAAAGTATTTAAGGAAAGGCGTTGCCGCCGAACTGCTGAGTCACATCTTAAAAATTTCACTCAATAAAAACATGACTGAAATTTATTTGGAGACTGGATCTACGGATGTATTCAAGCCAGCTCATAAATTATATGCTTCTTTTGGCTTTAAAGAATGTCCACCATTCGCAGATTATGCTCAAGATCCTTATAGCTTATTTATGCTTAAACTCGTTCCATAATCAACAAAGGTAGTTGAGGTTTGATAATCAAAGACTAACTCTCAACAAAAGCCCTTTCAATCACATAATCACCTTGAACACCCTTTTTACGACTTTCTTCAAAACCTTGCTCATCTAAAATTTCGCAAGTATCTTTTAACATCGATGGGCTGCCACAAAGCATGACACGATCTAGTTTAGGGTCTAAATGGGGTAAGCCAATTTTTTCGCAGAGTTTTCCTTCACGCATTAAATCAGTAATTCTGCCTTGGTTTTGGTACTTTTCTCGAGTCACACAAGGGTAATAAATTAATTGTTCTTTAATCATTTCACCTAGATATTCATGTTTAACTAAATCTTCGGTTAGCATTTTATGGTAAGCGACTTCGTTTATAAAGCGAACACCGTGGAATAAAATGACTTTTTCAAATCGATCATAAGTCTCAGGATCTTTGATGATACTTAAAAAGGGCGCAAGCCCCGTTCCGGTTCCAATTAGTAATAAATTTCTTCCATCACGTAAATCATCAATCACTAAAGTCCCCGTTGGTTTACTTCCGATCAAAACCTCATCACCTTTTTTAAGATGTTGTAATTTTGAAGTCAAAGCACCATCTTGCACTTTAATACTAAAGAACTCTAAATGCTCTTCGTGGTTAGCACTGGCGATTGAATAAGCTCGCATGATCGGCTTGGAATTTTCTTGCTCCAAACCAATCATAATAAATTCGCCATTGCGGAATTTTAATCCCGCGTCACGAGTGGTTCTAAAAGAAAATAACGTATCATTCCAATGAATGACATCGATAACCGTTTCAGTATTGTGTTTTTTGCTCATTGCAGTCTTCTGAATATAGTCTCTCTAATAGCGCGCATATTACTAAAAATGGAGCATAAGATCCAAGTTAAAAGCGAACACTTATTCAGTTTCATGCTGCAAATCAAGTAGATTACTGTTTTGCCACTATTTGCTTTAATATTTAACTTGAAAACTGTGATTCCACCCCAATCAATTATTAATCAACCATACCCATCAGTTATCTAAGGATCATCCATTGGAACAATATCGCGGAACTACTATTTTATCTGTTCGCAGAAACGGCAAAGTTGTTATTGGTGGAGACGGTCAAGTCTCTATGGGCAATACAGTCATGAAAGGCAATGCTCGAAAAGTTAGGCGTTTATACAATAACAAGGTAATAGCCGGCTTTGCTGGTGGAACTGCCGATGCCTTTACGCTATTTGAAAGGTTTGAAGCAAAACTTGAGAAATACCAAGGTAAATTAATGCGTTCAGCAGTTGAGCTTGCCAAAGATTGGCGAACTGACCGAATGCTAAGGAAGCTTGAAGCACTATTAGCCGTTGCCGATAGCGAACACTCACTTATCATCACAGGAAATGGCGACGTTATTGAGCCCGAAGATAGTCTAATGGCGATTGGCTCTGGTGGCCCTTATGCTCAATCTGCCGCACGAGCGTTACTCGATAAAACGGATTTAAATGCAAGAGAGATTGTTGAATCAGGGCTAAAAATTGCTGGTGATATCTGTGTTTTCACTAATCATAATCATACAATCGAAGAGTTAGATTGCAACTAGTCTTGAATACTAATTATTAGCTGCTATATTTTATAATACAACCAAATTTGGAAGAATTGATGTCACAAATGACCCCACGTGAAATTGTTCACGAACTAGATAAACATATCATTGGTCAAGCCGATGCTAAAAAATCAGTCGCCATTGCATTAAGAAATCGCTGGAGGCGAATGCAAGTCGACGGTGAGTTGCGAAATGAGATCACGCCAAAAAATATACTGATGATTGGACCAACAGGCGTTGGTAAAACCGAAATTGCTCGGCGACTAGCCAAACTTGCTAATGCGCCTTTTATAAAAATAGAAGCGACAAAGTTTACGGAAGTGGGCTATGTTGGCAGAGATGTAGAATCAATCATTCGTGATTTAGTTGACTCCTCATTTAAAATGCTACGAGAGCAAGAGCACCATAAGGTAAAAATTAGAGCACAAGAATCTGCAGAAGAAAGAATTTTGGATGCATTATTGCCGCCAGCAAGAACTTTTGACAATGAGCCGAAGGATTCGATTAATGCCGATTCAAAGGGCCAATCAACCGATTCGGCTGCAAGACAGATGTTTAGAAAAAAACTGCGTGAAAAAAGCATTGATGAACAAGAAATTGAAATTGACTTAAATGGACCAAATGTTGGTATTGAGATCATGGCACCTCCTGGAATGGAAGACATGACCAATCAATTACAAGATATGTTTCAAAGCAATGCACCTAATAAAACAAAAAAACGAAAAATGAAAATTAAAAATGCTTTTACTCTATTAACTGAAGAGGAAGCAGAAAAACTAGTCAATAGAGATGAGCTGAAAAGTAAAGCGGTAGAAGCCGTTGAAAATAACGGTATCGTCTTCTTAGATGAAATTGATAAAGTTGCCAAAGGCAATCAAAGTGGCGGTGGTGAAGTTTCACGCGAAGGCGTTCAACGCGATCTGCTACCGCTTGTAGAAGGCTGTACGGTATCGACTAAATACGGAATGATTAAAACCGATCATATTTTATTTATTGCATCAGGTGCTTTTCACTTATCAAAACCTTCTGATTTAATTCCTGAGTTACAAGGGCGTTTGCCAATAAGAGTAACGCTTCGCTCTTTAACAGCCGATGACTTTAAACGTATTTTAATTGAACCTGATGCGGCATTAACTAAGCAATACATTGCGTTAATGCAAACTGAAAATTGTGAGGTTGAATTCACTGATGATGCGATTGATACTATTGCCGAAGTTGCTTGGCAAGTTAATGAAACAACCGAAAATATTGGTGCAAGACGACTTCACACTGTTGTAGAAAAACTAATGGAAGAAATATCTTTCACTGCATCAGATACTCAGCAAAAGCTCACCATTGACTCTGAATATGTTAAAAAGCAACTTGGCGAACTCGCACAAGATGAAGATTTAACTCGCTTTATTTTATAATATATCCATTAAATAGTTTGAGGTAATTATGGCCAGTCAAATAAATGAAGTACCTGTTTTTAACAGTTTTCAAGAGTTTTGGCCTTATTACCTAGGTGAACATCGATTAATAACCTGCCGAGTTTTACATTATATTGGCACAATTGCGTCTGCCACTTTATTAGTCTATTTGCTAGTGATTCAACAATTTTATTTATTACCTCTTGTGCTAATTGCTGGTTATGGACCAGCTTGGATTGGTCACTTTTTTATTGAAAAAAACCGCCCAGCAACTTTCACTTATCCAAAATGGTCTTTTATGGGCGATTATAAGATGTGTTATATGGCGCTTACGGGAAGCTTAAGAGAAGAGTTAAGTCGGTTATTTGGCAACTCTGGAACTCATAAAGATATAAACTAAAAATTATACTTAAAGTGGCACTAAATTATAACCACTTGCTTGCAAAGTAGTTAACATGGTCATTGCAAAAAACGCCAAACTAATTTGTGGCGCTAATTCTGATTTTTTAATCCCGATGAATTCTGTACTTTGACCACATTGATAAAACTTTACACCTTTTGCAGATAATTGCTCAATCATATCAAGTGTTGGGTTAACATCAAAATGTCTTTCTTGGTAGGATCTTTGTGTCAGTCCATACAATTATGTCAATTATGAGTCGGCTAATATATTCTTCCGGATATCATCTAGACTTGTGTGTCTGACATCTTTCCCTTTGACTAAATATACTATATATTCACAAATATTTTGGGAATGATCACCAATACGCTCGAGAGCTCTTGCACACCAAGAAATTCTCAATGCATTTTTTATTTCACGAGGGTCTTCCATCATTTTTAATATTAGTAAACGTGTAAGGTTGTCAAACTCTTCATTAATAAGTTCGTCACTTTGAATAATGTCTAATGCCTCTTCAACATTCATTCTTGCATAAGCATTAAGTGAGCGATTAAGCATCTTTTTAACGCTGTTGCCTAGATTGCGTAGTTCAACAAATTGTTTTGCGTTTGACTGTTCCGTAGCAAGCT
>JBLIBL010000217.1:0-4408 GCA_047633355.1 Polaribacter sp. | reverse complement strand
TTGTGAGAGTACAGTGTGCTAACATCCTCAAGCAAAACAAAAAATATCAACAACACCGCATGTTGAGGATGTTGAGTGTTGAGGGGTCATGTATATTTTACTATGACTAAATAATAACCTACAATCACCTTATGAGCAGACCTACTCCAATAGAATATGAAGGCGCATTTCATCATGTTATGAATCGCGGGCTTAATCATGAGAATATTTTTCATGATCAGCGTTATTATGCAGAATTCCTAAAATGCATTCGAGAAGCGAGTGAGCAGTTTGAAGCGGTGATCCATTCTTACTGCTTAATCACTAATCACTATCATTTATTGATTGAAACACAACAAGCCAATCTTGGGCGAATACACGTCACATTAATGGCGTATACACTCAGCGATACAACTGGTTAAATAAATCAGATGCTGGGACATAAAAATCTTTATGTTAGTTTGCACAAGGCGTTGATGAAGATTTAAAACGGTACTATGGTCATTTTAATATTTTACAGGTGCTTGGGAGTGCAGAGTTTAAAGAAGAAGCGATTGAGACTTTCGAAGAAACTGATATAGACAAAATGAGAATGGCGCTCAATAATAAACCGAGCACCAATGAGATCATTAAGATGATTTTCCAATATAGTAAAACAAGTGAAAAAGATATTCGAGAAAAACTTAAAGGCCGGCGGGCAAGCTACCCTAACAGAAGATATGCAATGTACGCTTGTTGGCGATACGGTGATACTAGTCAAAAACAATTAGCGCACGCTTTTGCTTTGAGTCATTCATGCAGTGCAGCCTTTTCAATTAATCAGGTCAAAAAGGAAGTGATTGAAAGGAAATGGCGAAAGCAGGTTGATTGATTTTACTATCGCCCACCCCTGTTGCACTTATTGTATGTATTCAGGCACCCCTCAAAACAATCCCATCTGCGCATCAACAATCTCTCTAAATGACAAGCTAATAAAAGGTAAAATTCCATCAGCCACGGGTTCTATTTGGCGATCGACATAAAACTGATGATCAATCGTTGCCGAGATATATTCAAGTGGCTGCGCACCATTAATTGTCATTAAGTAAGAAATAGAACCTTTATTTTGATACTTTAACGGTTGACCTATTTTTAAATTCTCTTCATCAGCAATTCTTGCCGCTTTAACATGAGGTGGTACATTTTTAACATAGCTATCCAATCTTCTTCTTAAGCGCTTCCTATACACCAACTTGGAATCAAACTCACCAGATAACGTTTTGTGAACTACATCTAATACGAATTCAGTAGGATCTTGCCCGTGAAACACCATTTGGTAAAGCTTCACTTGGAAATCTTTAGCCAGCGTCGTCCAGTCAGAGCGAACACTTTCTAGACCTTTAAAAATAAGCTTTTCTTTACCATCAATATTTAACAAGCCCGCATAACGTTTTTTACTGCCATGTTCTGATCCCCTTATTGTTGGCATTAAAAATTTAGTAAAATGAGATTCGAATTCTATTTCTAAATGGCAATCTAATTGGTGCTCTTTAGCTAGCTTTAGTTTCCATTCGCAGTTGATATAATCAGCGAGTGTTATGCCGATATCATTGGCATCGGTATTTGAAATATCTTGACTTAATAAAACAAAAATAGAGTCGGTATCTCCATAAATAACTTCAAGTCCTTTGTTCTCAATCCACTTTGCCGTTTGTTGCATGATTTCATGTCCACGCAAGGTAATAGAGCTAGCAAGTTTCGTGTCATAGAACGGACAGCCTCCCGAACCTAGTACACCATAAAAAGAATTCATGATGATTTTTATAGCTTGCGAGCGAGCCTGATCTTTTTCTTTTTTTGCTTGATCTCGTTGCTCCCATAAATCAGTAATCATTTCTGGCAAGATATGTTTGTCTCTTGAAAAATAAGCACCGCGAAAACCTTCAATCGCATTTTCTGGATTTTTTTGTGCTTCAATTAATCCAAGTGGATCGATCTTAAAGGTACGTATAATAGATGGATAAAGACTTTTAAAATCAAGCACCAGCACATTTTGAAACAAGCCAGGCTTTGAATTCATCACATAACCACCTGGGCTGGCTAAACCGCCATCTAAAGGTAGATTAGGAGAGACATATCCTTGTCGGTGTAATTTGGGTAAATATAAATTCGTAAATGCAGCAACTGAACCACCCGCTCTATCAAGCTCAAGCCCGGTCAATTGACTCCTAAAAATCAAATACTCCAACAAATTAATCTTCTCAAAAATATCCCAAACGAGCACACAGTCCTGTAAGTTGTATTCGGCAAGTTTTACTTTGTTGTGTTTAAAATCGTGAGCAATTGCATCAAGTCGATTGTCTACATCATCGGTTGCCTTACCTCGTCCAAGAAAATGTTGCCCGATAGCTTCCAAACTAAAACTAGGAAAGCTATACGACTCTGCCTTGAGAGCTGCGATACCATCAATAACCACGCGACCATCAATTGAAACAAATCCTTGATTTTTTTCCGTTCGACTATCGCGCCAGCGAAGGTATGATTGGCCTCGACCCAACTTTAGTTTTATACCATTCAATTTTGCACGTTGGTACAATAGTCTAAAATCGAAATTAATAACATTCCAACCGATGATAATATCGGGATCAATTTCTTGTATAGTGTATTCAAATGCGGTCAGAAGATCCGCTTCATTATTAACCCATTGAATATAGTTTGTGGTTGATGTTTCAGTTGATTTTTTATCTAACTTTATATCCGTCTTTATATCAGGTTTCGCATCCTGCCCAATCATCAATACCTTTTTAAGTGCAGGTTGTTCTCGCTCAGAATTTTCACCGACATAAAAACCAATACTGTACAATTCGCCTTTCGCAGAACACTCAATATCGATTGAAACGCTACTTAATTTTGGAGAGTAGTCGCAAGGTTTAACTTTGACATTTCTATATTCTAGGTAACCGGCTCTGGCTTGCTCTTGGGGGGATGATGGTTCACCTATAAATTCAAGACTCCCATATACAAAGCGCTCCATTAGATACCGATCTTCTAGACGAATGCCACCTTCATAAAATGTAATATCAGCCTCTTGAAGCAATTTCCTGCCGTCATAAAAATAACTCAGACTATTAAAATAAATAGCAACGACAGGCTGCATCAAAAAGGTATTCAAGCTTAATTGTTTATAGGTGTAGTGGTGACTTAAAGCCTCAAGAGTACGATTAATTTTTAGCAATGTATTTTTTTCGACAAAAAAGACAGGCTGTTCACCTGAAATATTTAGTTTTACCGCTCCTTTTGATGTTGATAGCCAAATAACAATTACCGCACGGCCACGCTTATCGTAACTATTACGGGTTAACAGGTAACCTTTATTTGATGTCAATTGTTTAATATGAACACTACTGTTTCTGTTTAGCGATAAAGCCGATTATATACCCATCCAGCACTGATAAATCTCTTACTTTGTCTAAGAATACATGAAATATTTTGTTTATTACAAAACGGAACAAGACAATTCCAAACAAACATAATAAGATTATTTATAATTTGTAATTTAAAGGATAACTTCTGTGAATATTCAACTATCACAAAATCAACAAAGAGTCATAGGCTGTTTAATTGAAAAATCGCTGACTACACCAGACCAATACCCTTTATCGTTAAATGCATTAACCAATGCATGTAACCAAAAAAGCAATAGAGAACCCGTTTTAAGCCTGTCTGAAACTGATGTACAAGAAACTATAGATGAACTGAGACAAAAACAACTAGTGATGAACCAATCAGGTAATACTACTCGAGTACAAAAATATAAACATCGTTTTTGCAATTCCGAATTTGGTGAATTACAACTTTCACCTCAAGAGCTTGCTATCGTGTGTGTTTTATTTTTACGAGGACCGCAAAGCCCCGGCGAACTAAGAACACGGACTAATCGTTTATGCGAATTTCAGGATGTCAAAGAAACCGAATCAATATTAACTGAAATGAAAACCGCAGAGCCAAGCCCATTTGTGATTAGATTAGAGCGTGAACCAGGTAAAAGAGAATCACGTTATGCGCATTGTTTTGGCAATTTGGAGGGAAAAAATCAAGCGAAGGAAGCAGAGAACTCCAATCAATTAGACCCAGTTAGTGTTAATACTCCAATGGATGTTAATCAAAAATCCAGGATTGTTGCACTAGAAGAACAGCTTGAACTTATGCAACTTGAAATTGATGAGCTTAGGCAAATGATGGAATCAATTAGGATCAAAGCTTCATGACTTCATGAGGCATATTTGATTTTTTACCAATAAGGTGAAAGATCCCTCAGACCATTTGTGAGAGTACAGTGTGCTAACATCCTCAAGCAAAACAAAAAATATCAACAACACCGCATGTTGAGGATGTTGAGTGTTGAGGGGTCATGTATATTTTACTATGACTAAATAATAACCTACAATCA
>JBLIBL010000216.1:0-4412 GCA_047633355.1 Polaribacter sp. | reverse complement strand
ATCCCATAACAAAACAAGCAAGAAGCTTTTCTAGTAATACCGAACTAAGCCTGGATCAATTAGTGCACAGTCCGTATACCGTCCTTTATGTTGTCGGAAGGTCAAACTATATTGGCCGTAGTGTTTGCGCTTTGCCGACGTTGGCAGCACCTTCGATTTAATAATTGCGGGCTTTAGTCAGCTTTTTTTACACTTTTTAAAAATTTTAAAGAAGATAAACCGTAAAGTATTGAATATATTGATTTATTTTTTGTGGCTTGATTTTTGCTAATACGTTTAATTACTTATAAATAATAAAAAAAGATGTGAAAATAATGAAAAATGCAGTCACGATATTTGTGTTGGGGCTTTTTGTAAATATACAAATTGCGAACGCAGCACTAATCAACAGTTACGATTTTAATGGTGGCTTAGCAGACACACTTGGTGCTGGAGCAGATCTCGTTGCATCAGGCGGCACAATTAGCAATGGAGCTTATGATTTTACGGCAAATCAAGGACTTCGTTTAACTTCAGCCTTACCATCAACAACCGACTATGGCATTGAGTTTTCATTAACTGTTACTGACCGTGTAAGTGGTTTCAATAAATTAATAGATTTTTCAGATTTGCTATTTGACTTGGGCCTATATATATACGACGGTCAAATTACTTTTTATGATTATGATGAAGTCGGTGGAACTATATCGGTCAACGAGACTTTTATTTTAGGTCTTGAGAGAGCCGCTGGTTCATTAAGCGTATTTTTAGATGGTATTTTATTGAGCACTATTAGTGACTCAGATAATCTAGCTGTTTCTACTACAAATATTCTTAATTTCTTTGAAGATGATGTCTCTACTAACCAAGGGGAAGCATTTAACGGTTCTGTAGACTTCATTCGCATTCATAATGATTCATCTACTTTTACTGCGGTCCCAGAGCCATCAACAATTGTTCTTATCGGCCTAAGTATATTAGGTTTACAGTTACGCAAACGTCAATCCAATCAACGGTGATTGATGTAGCAATATCGGACTGGTAATCTATTATTACTATCCTACTAGCGATTGTTAGTATACGTAAACAGTGTTACGGTGAGCCAAGAAGCTCACCGTTTCTACTATTAGCAATGAGATAATTCAAACTCTACCACCGCCTATTTTACTCCTTCGAGCGATCAAGAGACGGTCGCAAACTTTTACGGCTATTAGTGCTTCACAGCATGAAGTTGCGGGTCGAGAATAATATATTAAATGAGCATTTTGTGCCAAACGCCTATGTTTTCAGAGCTACAATATTCGTCCAGTTTGCATAAGCAGACATTTGTAAACAGAAAGGTTTAGCAAGTTAATGATTACTCATTAGTATAAATAATCTATGCCATGTTTTATCTACGGTTAATTCTGAGTTATTAAAAAGACATTTTATTTTACTAAATAAAAAAATTAAATGATTCATACAATCACAAATTGAGTACAAGAAATTTTTTAGTCAAGTGTCTTATTCTAGTTGACCAGAACAACAGATAACTATTTCTACCCCAATAAAATAGCTCGATATTTTGTCACTCTTCTATTGTGCTGTGAACGATATAATCGACAAATGGCTTTTTTGCTTCAATATTAACTAATCCCTAGATGTGTGACTAAAAAATTGAGCTTACAAGCAAGTCATATTGCTTAAACGATTTTCTAGCCTGAGACGCCGACGATATGTTGGTCGGTTTCTGAAAAAATGAAAACAGATAAAGCTCTTTATTCTAGACAAGCGCAGTTCTTTGCATTTACTCTATATAATTTGGTATTCCTGCACCTAAGTCTACGTCCCTAGTCACTAGCCATTGCCCAAGTTTATTTTTTACCGGAGTAACTACACCATTGCCTCCTCGGGATTTTCTAGCTTTTTTAAGGTCGTTCGTGAGCAATATATCATCTGTGAACTCGATACTATCAATGTAGTAAGTTCCCCGATTTTTTTCAATCACATGAAGATGGATATGCTCTGGCTCTTCTCTGTTGGGGTATGCAACTGGTCGAATCGTTTCAAAAACGTATCGCCCGTCGCTGTTTGTTTTAGCCCACGCTCGCAATCTTCCGTGAAAGGTGTCTCCTTTCGGGTAGTTACCCTTATTATTAGTCTGATAGGCATAAATTACTACACCTTCGGCTATCGTACCGTCTTTGTTAAATACAGTTCCACTCACTATCATTGGTTCGCCCTCTTCATCTAAAGCCGCTATTCTTGCGTTCGGGGGTATTTGAGATGGTATATCTTGGAAAACAAATTCACAACCTTGACAAGGCCCTCCAATTACTGGCTCATTAGAAAATGCTGAATGCGTGATACTTGCAAAAAAAGCAATCAAAATAAATTTAGTCATAGAGTCTCCAATAGGTTTTTCAAAATGTGATTTTACGTAAGGTATTATGGCGAAGAATAAAATGATGATAGAAAGCAGCAGTAACATGACCAATTATAAAAGCTGGCGCGATATATTGCCCAGTGACTAAATGAACGGCCTTAGAGCTATTTTCAACGGACTTTAAAAGCAACTCTGTATATTCAAAAAATGAAATTGCTACCGTGTCTAATTTATAGATAAAGAATAAATCAATATGGCCACCACCATTGGTGAGATAGTTTATAAGGGATAATATGCCAGTGAGAGGCATTACAATCATGATGATATATAATGAAGCATGGCCGAGCTTTATGACCAATAGATGTGAAGCTTTAACTTTAAAGTCACAAAGCCTCAGGTCAATATATCGCCACATAGCACGAAGTAAAACGATACCGCCTAGACTAACGCCAATCGACATATGAAGTTGAATCGTAAACCAATTTTCAATGTCGGTCGTTGCTACGTATTCCCGATAGTAAATCGTCAAATAAGTAACTAAAAAAAGAAAGGCTGTTATCCAATGAAAAAATTTGGCCACAGTGCCATATGCGTGCCTATTACTTCTTAAACTCATGGGCGATTCAACTTAACATTATTTGTTTAACACACAATTTCGCAGTTGATGAGTTAAATCAAGTTTATGTAAGCTCAGACGATGAAAATTTGAATTAAGATGAGGTGGCAGGTGCGAACCGAATTTTAAATTGTTTGGCATAGCTTCTACTTAATCGTGTTTTCATGTCATTGTCTAGCGTTAGGTCGTAGTCGCCATTTAATCTAGATTGACTAAAGGAAACTTTGTTTATGTTAACTATGGCTCCTCTATGAATCCTTATAAACCGTTCATCAAGTTCATTTAAAAGCGACTTAATTGATGATGAATATAAATAGCTACTTGTGCTGAGATAAATTGAAACATAAGGGGTTGCTGCCTCAATAAGAACGATATCGTTCACATCTATGCAAAATACTTTCTGTCCTTGTTTAATTGACAAGCTTGTCACCTTGGGTTTGTTCGGTATAACTTCGTTTTCGTAAGATTTTGTTTTTTTTGAAATCGAAGGGCCGTATTGAAAAACCAGCAGAAAAAATCCATATAAACAGATAGTATTTACTAAATTATTTGAAGCAACATAGGTGAATATCTTAAAAAACTCATAGCTTTGTTCTTTGAAAAGTATCGAAAGTATCCAAATAGCAATCGAACCAACTAACAAATGTGCGAAACTAGCACCAATCATCCACACCAGTAATTCTAAATACCCAGATGATGGTGGGCGTAGCCTGTAAAAGAAACTAGTGGCAAGAATAACAGACGGCAAGACTAGCCAGTACCCTTTGAATATCAGCGACTCGTGAAGATAGAAAGGATAACTGTGTCGTAGTGAATGAAAAAAATCTTGCATTACTGCGATAAAAATAATTAAAAACACAAAAACTGTAGCAACAAAAATTAGACGAAGTAGTCCATCCGTTTTGTCATAAAATATTGTCTTCATGAGCATACGTTGATTCTCTTTTGGTTAGCACGCGTGTGTAAGTTACTATTATCTTATAAAAAGCCTAGCAAAATACTGCAAGAAGTTTGTAGTGTTTTTGACCTCGAAACCGAATGCCAGACTAAATATTCCACTATTCTTATTTGAAACCATCATCACTATAATATCTGAGTGGGAGGTCATTGTCTTCAAAGTTACAATCGAAGAAGTGTCCCATGTATGGGGGGCAAGTTACATATTTGTATAAGTCATGACTGATTTCGTCCTCAATCCTGAGAAAGAGCAAAAGTTGATTTACGGGTTCACATGTTTGTAACGGTCTAATTTCCCAAGACATTTAAATACACAAAACACAGTCAAAATCAGCGGGTGTTAACAAAGTTTTCCTCCATTTTAAAAGGGTATTTGCGAACGTCCCCTTTTGCCCTCATTGCTGAGCGTTAGAACACCAAATAGAGTAGGGATATCCGCCTTTTTGTTGCGACGTTTCTGTACCAAAATATAAAGTTCATCTCCATCTTGATTGG
>JBLIBL010000215.1:0-4482 GCA_047633355.1 Polaribacter sp. | reverse complement strand
ATCTCAATTGCCGAAGGTTTATCACAGAGCTATGTTTACGATATTATACAGGACAACAGTGGCTTTATATGGATTGCTACACAAGACGGTTTAAATCGTTATGATGGCAAAAACTTCGTTTATTATCGTCACGATAGTACCAATAAAAGCTCTATTGCCAGCAACGTCATTCGCAAACTTTTTATAGATAAGCAAAATATGATGTGGGTTGGCACAAACGAAGGATTAAGCCGTTATAACGAAACATTAGACAGTTTTGACAACTTCTTTCATAAAACCAACGATAGTAACTCTCTTCGAGACAACGAAATTTGGGATATTTATCAAGATCAACAGAATGATATTTTAGTATCCACCAAAGAGGGCCTACATAAATTCGACAAAAAAAATAAAAACTTCTCTCGAATAAGAATGCGCGGTTTTGATTCGGCTTTAAGAGAAATTAAAACTATTTTTCAAGATAGCAGAGGTAATTATTGGCTTGGCACTTATGATAAGGGGGTATATTTAGCCAATAGTGCAATGTCATTTTTAGTCCCACTATCAGGTGAAAATAAGTGGAATCTATCACTTAACGCTACGAGCCTTTATGACCTAAAGACTATTGATAATCAATATTGGTTAGCTACAGACAATGGTTTGTTTGTTGTTTCTCAAGATTACAAAATTAAAAAACATTTCTCCGCTGACTCAGAAAATATAGATGATAAATTATTATCTAATAATGTGAGGTCTATCGAATTATTAGATGAATCAACGGTTTGGCTTGGCACACTAAATGGGCTAAATATTATCAACTTGCTCTCTGGAGATATAGATGCTTACCAAACTGTGCAGCATAAAAGTGCTATTTCAAATAACTATATATTAAAATTATTTAAAGACAGTGCGAATAATATTTGGATCGGAACTAACGGAAATGGTATCAATACCTTTAACAGTTTACAGTTAAAAATTAGACATGGTTTATTTAGCTATGATGAGATACATAACGCCATATATGCCTTTGCTGAATCTAAAGATGGAAGGATCTGGTTTGCAACAGATAATGGAAAACTAAGCTACACAAACTCAGATGAAAAAATAGTTCATCTGAAAATTGGCAACAAGACATCAATTTCTCACTTAATGATAGACGATCAAGATAATCTTTGGTTACAAACTGAAGCGAAGAGTCCTAATAAACCAGGAAGTCTCTATTACTTTGATACTAAGACTTTAACATTAATTGAAAATAAGGCATGGGGACTCAATCTATCTCATACCGAATACAGTCAATTGTTTTTGATAGAAAATAAAATTTGGTTTATTGATAACGAAATGCAACTAGCATCTTTTGACATTAAAACTAATCAATTTGAAATTTATGAACAAGAGAATGGCAGCCTATTTACTACCTTAAAATACGACAATGACAACACAATATGGCTCTCTACAAGCAAAGGTGAAATATTAACTTTTAATGTATCAAAACTTGATTTTTCAAAAAATTTATATTTATTATCGAGTAGTAACCTATTTGGGGATATATCTACTATTTCATTGTCCAATGAATGGATTTGGTTAGGTTCACAGCTCAACGGTTTAGCATTAATAAACAAAAAAAATAATACTAATTTATTGTTCAACGAAAAAAATGGTCTTAGTAATAATTTCATTGCGGACATAGTAATTGATTCTACCGGTAAAGGTTGGCTTTCAACCAATATCGGCATTAACTCAGTTGATCCTAAAAATAAAATAGTAAAATCTTACAATAAAGATATGCTACTAAGTGACAATGAGTATATTAGCGATAGTTCTTTACTAACTTCTGCTGATACAATTTTTTTTGGAGGAATAAATGGTTTCCATACCTTCATTCCTCAGGAGATTTCTCGCATTGGGCAACTGACACCTACTCCCACCATTTCTAATATACTCATAGCGAACAAAGAGGTTCCTGTTGCGAGCACTTTGCACTCTAATATAGCCGATAAAGAGTTTTATTTAGACAAGTCCCCTAATCATTTAACTACTCTTATACTGAAGCATACACAGTCCCAATTCAGCATTGAATTTATTACCCCTAATACAAAGTTACCGAACCAGCTAAATTATCGTTACCGTTTAATTGGATTAGAAGGTAAATGGATAGATTCTGGTAAAAATAATCAAAGAGCAACTTACACTAATTTAAACTCTGGCGATTATACTTTTGAAGTACAGGCCTACGATTTACAAAACAATCAAAAAAGTAAAATAAAATCGCTCAATATCACCATAATGCCGCCATGGTGGCTGTCAACTAGCGCCATATTTCTCTATAGCCTTATTGCACTGTTAATCTTCGCCTACATATTGCAACAGATACGCCATAAGCGTCTTTATCACCTACAAATAAAATTAAGTGAAGAGCGTCTTAAACTATCTCTTTGGGGCAGTGGTGATGAAATGTGGGATTGGAACATGAAGAGCGGAAAAATATTTCGCTCAAATATATGGGGAATTTTGGAATTCCCCCAAGATGGCAAACGTAATGTCGGCAAAGATGAAACCAACATCCACCAACAGGATATCCCACGAGTACGAGAAGCTTTAAACCAGCATATGGACAACAATAGCGAACATTTTGAAGCGACCTATCGTGTTAAAGATAAAAACGAAAAATGGATCTGGGTGCTTGACCGCGGAAAAATTGTTGAACGAGATGAAAAAAACAAACCTAGCCGAATGACAGGGACCTTAAAAGATATTAGTCAAATTAAGCGCGCCGATGAACGTTTAAAGCTTTTTGCAAAATGTATTGAGAATATTTCAGACGCAATTGTTATTTATGACCGTCAATTTACCGTGGTAGATATCAATAAAGCATTTCAAAATATAACTGGTAAAAATAAGTTACAAATGCAGGGAACTTTACTTAATTTTGATCAATATCCTAATAGCTTTAATCAAAAAGTCAAACAGCATTTAATGACCAAAGGTAGTTGGCACGGTGAAATAAAAAGTAAACGTGACAATAGCGAGATTTATTCAACTGACTTTAATATCGATATAATTCGTGACGACAGTGGCAATATATCGCATTTTGTTGGCGTTTTTTCTGATATAACCAAGCGCAAAAAAACAGAAGCAGAATTAAGAAAACTTGCCAATACCGACACCTTAACTGGGTTACCGAATCGTGCCTATTTTCAAGCCAATCAACAAAAATTAGTTAGCAGTAAAGTCCCACATGCCTTACTGGTGTTTGACTTAGATAATTTTAAAAAAGTTAATGACTCATTAGGACATGAAGTTGGCGATGTTTTGCTATGCAAGTTGGCCGAACGAATTAAAACTTTAGGCCGAAATCAAGATACAGTTTATCGTTTAGGTGGCGATGAATTTAGTTTAATTGTTGAGAACACCGATGATCTTCATACCATCACCCACATCGCCAAAAAAGTTTTAAAATCTATTGCACTACCGCTTAGGCTTAAAAGCCAGGAAATTGTGCTTTATAGTAGTATTGGCATCGTAATTTATCCTGAAGATGGCACGAGTCCACAAGAGCTGCTTAAAAATGCCGATACGGCCATGTACCATGCAAAAAACACGGGTGGTAATAAGTACCAATTTTTTACCGATTCAATGAATAAAACCGCAGTTAAACGCCTGCAAATAGAAAGCTTAATTAGACACGGATTAAAGGAAGATTTATTTTCGGTTTTTTATCAGCCAAAAATCGAGATTGCAACAGGAAAAATAGCCGGTATGGAAGCCTTAGTACGTTTTGAAACTCCAAATAAAGGCATAATAAGCCCAGTCGTCTTTATCCCTGTGTCAGAAGAAACAGGACAAATTATAGATATTGGTGAGATAGTTTTACGCAAAGCATGCTTTGCTACTAAAAAGTGGGTCGATACCGGACTTTTTGACGGACGTGTGGCGGTTAATCTTTCGGCGGTGCAGTTTACCCAACCAAATTTAGTAACAATGATTGCAGAGACATTAAAAGAAAGTGGCTTACTGGCAAAATATCTTGAGCTAGAAATAACTGAAGGCACGGTGATGGACTCACCACAAAAAGCGATTGATACTATGCTGCAAATTCGTGCGATGGGCATCCATTTATCACTGGACGATTTTGGTACTGGTTATTCTTCACTGGCCTATTTGAAAAAATTCCCCTTAAATACACTAAAAATAGACAAAGCCTTTGTTGATGATATTGAAACCTCAGTACAAGGACGAAACATGGTAGCAACTATAGTCACTATCGCGCATAACTTAGGTATGCAAGTCGTCGCAGAAGGCGTTGAAACCAATCAACAGCTGAGTTTTTTATCCGGCTTGCGTTGCGAGCAATTACAAGGCTACCTTTATAGTAAACCGCTACCTAAAGCTGACTTCGAAAAATATTTGCTTTCTTTTCAAATTACCAATAAATCCACTTCATTTGGAAATAAATCAATCTAAATAAAAGTGTCAGCTTTTTGACACTATAACTCCACTGTA
>JBLIBL010000214.1:0-4487 GCA_047633355.1 Polaribacter sp. | reverse complement strand
GAAGAAGTTTTTGAACAAATAGACGAAGAATTAGCGTTGCAAATTGATGAAGCTAGCCGTTGTAAACAAAATTTATTAGAAAAAATTAATCGCAGCAAAGAAGATATAATCAAAGTGACCGAAGATCTGCAACAAATACCCGTTTCGCCTGAATTATCGGCACAGCAGATAATGTCTAAAATAGCTCAAGAACATATTAAACCCTTGCTGACAACGTTAGAAAATGACATTACGCTAAGTTTAGACCAAATATTAAGTCAATTGGTTACGCAACAAATTGCGCTGAAAACTAAGTCACTTCAATCTGACGGCTTGATAAAAAATTCTCCGCCAAAACGAAAACAAAGTGAAAGCTTTGAAAATATAGACATTTCAGTTATTCAACAAGAAGGTGAAATCCCCCCCTCTGAAAACAGAGACCCAGAGGAAACGGTTAATTCAATTATTACTGCGCCGGAAATTAAAGAAGTTAAGCGCAGTAAAATTTTGGTTGTGGAAGACAACGCTTTGTATCGAGACATGCTGGTAAGCGTATTATTGAAGGAAAACTTAGACGTTGATACAGCACAAGATGGCCTTGAAGCCCTGCAAAAAATCAAAGAACACCACTTTGATTTGATCATTATGGACCTTTTTATGCCCAAGATGGATGGCTTAAACGCCACCAAGAAAATTCATCAAATATCCGGAGGTAGAGACGTTCCAGTGGTTGCGCTCACCGGAAATCAAAACAAAGAACTAATACTGACATGGGCAAGTTTAGGCTTAAAAGGTTACCTCATAAAACCTTCAACCAAAGAAGAAATATTGTCGGTCGTGCATAAGGTTCTTGGTTCAACGCAAAAAACATAATGAACGTTGTACTGACGATAGTTCATTTAGAGAACTGAAAACTGTTGGCAAATAAATCAGAAGGTAAAATAGAATGGAATATTTCGTCTCTAGGCAGCCTATTTTTAAAATCGATTCCAGTATCATAGGTTATCGTTTACGTTTTCAAGATGATATTGAAAATACATTATTAAAAATGAGTTTTTCTATTGAAGAAAATGATCAATCAAACGAAATAGCGATGAGCTTTTTCGAGCTTACAGCGGGTAAGCTTGCTTTTGTTGACTTTGGGCCAAATGCCATCAAGTCATTAATGCCCAAAAATTTGGATCCTGATCACCTTGTTATTAATATTGATGCGAGTCAATCACCAGATAAAAAACAATTATCGGCATTATTAGCACTCTACGACTTAGGTTATAGTCTTTGTTTGGAAAATTTAAATGATGAATTAGCATGGAAATCATTGTATCCCTCTGTGGCTTACATGACGCTGCATGTTGATGTAAGTAACAGTAACGATTTTTTCCGAATTGTAGATTGTGTTGGCATGTATCCCAACATTAAATTAATAGCAACAAGTGTTGAAGACAAAGCTTCTCATGCGGCGGCGGTACAAGTTGGCTTTAGTTATTTTGAAGGAATTTTTTTTTCTAAACCAGAAATATTAATGTCTCGCGCTATGTCCCCAGCAGCAACGACACTTGCAGAATTATTATATTTAACGTCCTCTAGTAATGTTGAGCTATTGAAAATTGTAGAGATAGTACAACGTGATGTTTATCTGACCTACAAAATATTGAGCTACGCAAATACAGTCTTTTTTAAACGAAGAGAAGAAGTATCGACTATAAAACAGGCGGTGATAACGTTAGGTCTAGTAGAATTAAAACGCTTTATTTCAATTCTCTTTACAACTCAACTAAGTCATGGTCGATCAAAAGAATTAGTCAGGCTATCTCTTTTCAGAGGAAAGTTTTGTGAGTCGCTCATTGCATTAGAGTTGCATAAATCTGCAACAGAGCAAGTATGTGCAGAAGCTTTTTTAGTAGGGTTGCTTTCCTTACTCGAAGCAATGTTTAATGAACCCATCGAACTCACACTCAAAAAATTGTCGCTATCGAAGAACATTATATCAGCAATATTAAAGAAAGAAGGAAGCGTTGGGGCATACTTGCAATTAGCCATGGTGAGTGAAAATGGAGATTGGCAAGAAGCATTAAAAATGGCGATAACCTTAAAAATTAGCAAGGATGATTTAATTAAAGTGAATTCTACATCTTTATTATGGGCTAATAAGCAAATGGCGATACTTCATATAGATTGAAAATTATTCAAATGCAAAAGTTAAAAAAGAGAATTGTTACGAAATTGCGAACTCATATCTTAAATTACTTAATTAAAAGTTTTAGATAATTAAATTGTTTGAATCGTCATGCTTAACGAAATTTTTAAATATATTACTTTTTGTTCTTATATTGGAGGGTAAAATCCCTCCCGCAGAAAATCAACTTTCAGCTGAATATAGAGGACATGAATTTCATATTTCTATGGCGATGTATGGACTCCACAACCCTAGCAACTTGTCTAGAGTTACAGTAACTATTAAGGAGACCATATTATGTTGAAATCTACTTTCTTTGGAATTGATTTAGCGAAGAATATTATTCAGGTTTGCCAAATTAGCAAACATGGTGAATTAGTTAGCAATAAAGCCGTTAGTCGTAAAAACTGAAAGAGCTATTGGCAAAGGCAAAACCTGCTGTTGTTGCGATAGAGGGCTGCGGCAGCAGTCATTATTGGGGACGATATGCACAGAGCTTTAACCATGACGTTCGGATCATAAGTCCTAAAAAAGTAAAAGGCTTTCTCCAAGGTCATAAAACAGATGCTAATGATGGTTTGGCCATTGCCAATGCGTCGTTACAAATAGGCATGAAATCGAGTAAACCCAAAACTGAACAACAACAAACGATACAAACATTAGAAACAAGTCGCTTTCATTTATCTCGTAGCATTACTTCTTTAAGTAACCACCTACGTGCCATGCTTTATGAGTACGGCATAGTGAGTGCGAGAGGGGTTAAAGCATTAACGACAGTCGTCTTGGATACACTCAATGATGCGGATTCAATGCCAGAATGTTTACGTTCAACCGTTAACCAATTGTGGTTAACCTATTTACGTTTAAAAGAATAGTTAGCTCAGTTAATAAAAACAAAAAATGCACTTATTCGCCAATTGCAACCGTGTAAAAAACTAATGGATTTAGAAGGCGTTGCAGAAGTGTGTGCTGGTTTGTTGTATTCATCAATAGGTGATGGAAAACAATTCAAAAATGGCAGGGAGGCATCGGCATTTGTTGGGCTAACGCCTAAAAAACATAGCTCAGGAGGTAAAGTTTTCATGACTGGAATTGATAGAGCAGGTGGAATAAGGGAGCTGAGGTCGGCTTTATACCAAGGTGCGCTTTCTTATATCTGCAATTTACCGGATGAGCCTAAAACAGCCAAACAAGCATGGCTGATAAAATTAGTTCAACGAGCAGGTATTAAACGATCCTGTATAGCTTTAGCCAATAAAACGGTTAGGACAGCTTGGGCAATGTTACGGCATGAAAATAAATATAAACAACAACCATTATTAGCGATATAGAAAAACAAGTAATAACAACAGGCAAAATTTTTACAATAATGATAAAGCATAAACGGTAAGACCAACCTATTAAAAACCTGACCAAAGCGAAAGTCATCAAGACTGTTATGGCGAAAAGGATAATAGGTGCGCAAACATCATAGGCTAGAGGGTAGCTCTCTCAAAAAAAAACCGTATATATGACAGCATCTTAATTTGTTTAATGTTAAATTGTTAATTGTAAAATACGTGGAGTCCATATACGCTATGGAGCGAAAGCGAGTTAGATTTAATATTCTAAATTTATTTAAAACTTACATTATTCAATGTCCGCTTTGGGGATTTGAGATCTAATTCCGTACAAAAATTTCGGCACAATCTCAATTGTGAATGGATGTGAGTTTTTATATAAAAACGACAATTTTAGGATCTCTGATCTGTCGTTAATAACTCAAAAGCTAACGTCAGCTATTGGCTAATTGAAGCCATAAAGTATTCGTGGATAATAATGTCTGCAAATTCAAAAAATCGTATTTACAAGCAAATATTATAACCATAGCAACCTGCCCGAACCGGTCTAACGTATGATGCTTTATTGTCACAATATTCTGCTGAATGTTTATGTCGTCTAAATTAGTGTGTTACTTATGGTCTATTGCTTCTTGAAGATATCACCTAACAATTCGCATAGTAAGCGTGCAAAGTATGATACTTCTTTGTCAACTTACATCAAAGTCAAAAGCGACTTTAAAGGTACTGTTTTTATCAAACTTAAGATCTTGCTGTACTTTGGCATGCTTACCATAGTTTTTGATAACGGGTCCTGACATAAATTTATCAGCGCTCGCGGTTGCCATATTAGCTGCAGTAAGGGTTAAAGCGATTAAACCACGTCAATAATGCAAAAACGTATGGGTGTAGTTCCTTTCGTTCGACGAGCTTATTGACCCACATTTAAACCTTGAAACCACGGTGTAATCTCACTTGTGACTGTTGTTTGTAAAATCCCCAATAACGTTCAA
>JBLIBL010000213.1:0-4524 GCA_047633355.1 Polaribacter sp. | reverse complement strand
TTTTCTGAATCATCTTTTAGTGAATGTATTCTGCTATAAATGAATTTATTTTGACCAGTTTTGTTTGAACAAATGGCCTCAAATAATTCTTTTTCTTTTGCGGTTAATAGTTTTTCAATCTCATCCTCGGTGAAAAGGCACTCTAGATCTGAGTGAGAATAAAAGTGCTCATCCTTTCGCTCGAGTCGGAGTTCTTCGTGCTGGCTTGATTGACTAAGGTGCACTAAAATTTTATCGGCAACTGTTACTAATACTCCGTCGTAGAATACTTGTCCTGCAGAATAAAACAAACGACAGAGCGCCAGATTAATCTCTAATGGTTTAAAAAAATATTCGTTATTAGCTGATGTGGATAGTAAGTTTAAATCGTTGCCCAAAATGAGACCGCCATGTATTTCATCTAAGGCACCACAATAAAGGACATCTATAAACTGTTGGTGAAGGTGTTCTTTTGATTCAACCGAGGCGGTAAGCGGTTGGTTGGCGATATCCGTTAGTGATTTTTGTATGTCTATTGTTACTTGCCAAGTATTGGAATTAATTAACTGACTAAGAATATTGGATTCGGTTCTTGTCGTCATTAATTTTCTTTAGGATCTTCAGTAGCTCTTTGGCAACACACTCTATTTCTACCTTTTTCTTTCGCTCTATAAAGTGCGCTATCCGCTCTTTCAAATACAGCTTTTGTGGTGTCATCATTGGTGAATTCAGATATCCCAAACGACATTGTTACTTCAACTTTCTCGCCATTATTTTCTAACGCTATTTGGCTAACAGATTGTCGCATCTTGTTCATTGCGCGAGTTGCATCAGTCAGAGTTGTTTCAGGAAGTAAAATAACAAATTCCTCACCACCAAATCGAGCAACAAAATCTGACTCTCTGATCCCTGCGTGCAAACAAGTAGCTATTTTCTTTAATACTAAGTCGCCAAAGGAATGCCCGTGACTATCATTAACAGATTTAAATAAATCAATATCACCTACAACCAAAGTTAATGAATTACGGTATCTACGCCATCGATTATATTCTTGCGTCAATCGTTCGTTGTAAGCGTACCTGTTTGGCAAATTAGTCAGTTGATCGGTCTGCGCTCTCATTCTTTGTTCTGCTAAATCATCTTTTAAACGTGAGGCTTCATCTTCCGTCGCGTTCATTTGCTCTTTAAGCTTTTCAACCTGTGAAATGAGTTCGCTGCTTTGTGATTGTTGTTTTGTACAGAATTGATTAATTTTTGAGAGTATTTTATCCATTTTTGTAACTGTTTTCTCTTCAGCCTCTGCTAGATCTTTTGAATTAGATAAGGATTCTTTGATGGAGAAAATATCTTGAGTTAAATCGAGATTTAATTGTTTTGTATCTTTCTCATTACTCTGACTAAACTCTAAAGTTTTACTAATAAAACTGTTAACCCTTATAATTCGTTTGTTGAGAGACTTCAGGAATGCTTCAAATTGCATATGTTCTTGATCAGAAATTTCAATAAATGCACTAGTGATTAATTCTAAAATAGATGAAAGTTGAGAAATGTTTTGTATTTTTGCTATTTCTGTTTCTAGTAAACCTGCAACTTCCTGATAACCATCCATACTGGCTAACTGCTCAACTAATTGTTGTAATGAGTCTTTAATGTCGGTTGGTAATAAATGATTTATATTGTTTTTAACATTTGCTAAAGTATCATTATTTTCTGTAAGCTGTATTGATAGCGAACCTTCTTTGGAACGTTTACTTTCTTGTTCTTGTGTTAACAGCTCTAAATTTTCACCCGATGACTTCTTTGAAAATAAGGAACCCAAAAATCCGGGTTTTGATCCTTTTTGTTTCTCAGTTGTATCGATGTTTGATTCAATCTCTTCGATATAGTTTTTTATAACTTCAGCAATAGAGACCATGATATTATTGGCATCTTTATTTTTTGATTTTTTATTCATTTTTACCAAACTGTTATTTAACCGTTTGGGTAACTTTTGTTGAGTGAGTAGTTCAATCAGATCAATGTCTTCATTAGCTTTAGTTGAAAGACTTGTCGTAGGTTCGTCGTCTAATCCTCTTAATACTTTACTAATTTCATCTATAGCATCTTTAATGTCTGATTCTTCAGCGGTATTTTTGATTAATTTTCTGAGTTTAGCGAGGGATTGATCTAGTTCGTCAGATTGTCCCATGCCGACAAAACTTAAGCGTGAGAGATGACGTTTAAGCTCTATACAAATGGTCTCGAAGTCTTGATTATCTTTATCCATAGTTTATCTTTTACGCTACTTTTTTCAATGAATTATTTTTTTTACCATAAGGAATTTCAATTTCCATAGAAATTGGCAGGTGGTCCGAAACGCCTAAATTTAATACTTTGCTATTGATTATTTTTAATTCCTCACTGATCCAAATTTGGTCATAACAATGTTTGGGATTCCACCTCGGGTAGGTGGGTGATATTAATGGATTTCTATTAGCTTTTATTTTAGCATCTTTAAATGCCTCATAAACAGTATCTTTTTTACAATTCATATCGCCCATGATTACAAAATGGTCAGCATTTTTAACAAGATTTACAATATATTCCAACTGGGATGTCCTAGCTCGTTGACTTAATGCCAAATGAACTGAAATAATTTTAATTTTACTGCCTTTAGATTCTATATTGATTTCAATAGCACCTCTGCCTGATATTCGTCCAGGCAACTTATGACTCTTTACTTGTGTCGATTGATATTTAGTGAGGACACCATTAGCGTGAGCGGTTAATCCACCAAAATGCCTATTTTGTTGCTGGTGGAAATGTGGAAAACCGCCTTTCTGGGCTAAAAATTCTATTTGATTGATATATCGAGAACGTAAACTACCAGCATCAACTTCTTGAAGTGCGACTATGTCAAATTCAGAGAGCCAATTAGCCGCTCGAGATAAGTTGGTTTTTCTATCTGTGTCAGGGAATAAATGTCGCCAACTTTGAGTAATATAGTCACTGTAACGACTACTATTAATACCAACTTGTAGGTTATAACTTAATAAGCTGAGTCGCTGCTTTTGCTGTTCCACTACAATACTCAATTATTACCCCTTGCTAAAACTTATAACCCTAAACAGATGACTACAATAATAGTAGTTTCTGTAAAAATTGAGTAACAATCTTAGATTATTTGCGACTTTTTAATTTCTATTAGTTAAATGTGATTTGTTTCGCATATTTTTCCTTATGTGACTCTGGTAGTTGCGAGAAATTAGAACATGGTTCAATTTAGGCTTTTCAACCGATTCAATCTGCAATACAATTCCTTGTTACTTCAATTCTCGACCAAAGTAGGTTATTCAATGCTCAAATTCACTCGTCTGTTGTTAGGTTCAATAATTGCTCTGCTCAATTTGTTGACGAGAGGTCCAAAATTGAAAAGGACTAAAGATGCACAAGAACAGGTCGAAAATGAGATCATAAAACTATCAATTTATCAATTCAAACTTTGCCCTTTTTGTATTAAAACTCGTCGAGCACTGCATAAATTGAACCTCCCGATTAGCTTGTTGGACGCAAAGAATGACAGTATTGCTAGGGCTACTCTATTAGAGAAAGGGGGAAAAATTAAAGTACCTTGTTTGAGGGTAGAAAATGATAGTGAAGTTATTTGGATGTATGAGTCAAATGATATTATTAATTATTTAACTCAACGCTTTGTTTGATTAACCTATAAGGATATAAGGTTTGCATGGAGAAAAATCCTGACAGTCCATTCATGGAGATAAAAAAAGCTTTTATCAATTTAACATTTTGAGCCATTTTTTAATCTAGTGAAGACCTGCTAAATAGTAAGCTAAAGCTTCAATCTGTTTATCACTCATTTTCGCAGTCACATCTCTCATAATCCCATTAGCATCGTTTGCTCTATTACCCGATCGAAAGGCTTTTAAAGTGGTTATTGTGTAAGTTGGATGTTGTCCGCCTACCGCTGGAAAGCCAGCCGCCGCCATTCCTTCACCCGTTGCACTGTGACATGCGATACAAGCAGGAATATCTCTGTCAGCATCACCGCCAAGGTATAGTTTTTTAGCAATAGCGATATATTTATCTTCGACAGCCATATGTTGTACTTTTTGTGATGCGTAGTAAGCGGCTACATTTTCGATATCTTCATCATTTAGCATTGCGGCCATTGGAGCCATTGTTGTGTTGGAGCGTTTACCACTTTTGAAATCATGTAATTGCTTGACTAAATACTTCGCACTTTGGCCAGCAAGTTTTGGATTAATTGCATCTGCGCTGTTTCCATCTGCGGCATGACAAGCAGCACAAACGACTGTTTTAGCTTTTCCTTTAGCAATGTCAGCAGCTAACGAAATGTTAGAAAATAAAAAAACTAGCGTTAAACCTATGATTTTTATCATTATTTTTCCTTTTAAGTGCTTTTAAATTTAATTTAAAAGTCTTTTATTGGTTTTACAACTTGCTATAAAACCTCTGAATTATCTATACTTAACGACCTACATTTAAACGCTATTATTAAATACTACAATTTATCAGAGACGCTAT
>JBLIBL010000212.1:0-4560 GCA_047633355.1 Polaribacter sp. | reverse complement strand
GACTAGATCCGACCACGTTTGAGGTAGTTTAGGATCGCTGTAAACCACCAGATGATAATGATTGTGCATTACCGCGTAACTAAAGACTTCAATCGAAAAATAGTCAGCTAACTCTAATATTCTATTCTCAATCCATAGCCTGCGATAACCATAATCTTTATTGGTCTCGGGATCTTTGCCACAAAGAAAAGTCCGCCGGACACAGCGACTGATTAAGTGATAATAGCCAGCGTTATCGGGATCGATTAGTTCGCTACGTTTAATGGCCATCTTATCTTCCTTGATATTGTTATCTATGATTCTATTATCCTTGCTGTCAATCATTGAGACAATCAGCGTTATCTAAAATATTTGTGAGCGAAAACGAATGGCGTTTGTGAGATATTGACTATATTGTGACTGTCACTTATTATTCTTTTTCGCTCTAATAGGATTTAAATCAACATAAGCCATACAGGTGAGCGCAGCTGCTTCATCGAGTAGAGCTTGTGATTTGAATCGGGATTCCCAAAAATGCCCTTTACAGAGTTCTTCTGCATTGGACATTTTTGCTAATGGCTCATTGATCCGCCTCATTAACCAACTCAAACTTCCCAGACGCTCACGATAAATAGCCAACAACTCTGGATCTTTAACAATGGCTTGTATTTTTAAATCACGTTGAGCTTTGAATTTTGGATCATTATATTTTCCTGGAAAAACTTTTAACCATTTATATGCAACCTCTAAATTCGACCAGGTTTGAGGTAGCTTAGGATCGCTGTAAACCACCAGATGATAATGATTGTTATGTCCAAGGATGGACTGTATGCCGACTTTGCAGGAGAAATGTCTATATTGTGACTGTCACTTATTACTATTCTAAAGTAACTATTAACTTGTGAATGAATCGATGCACCTAAATCCTTACCAAACAAAAAAAGAAAAAAATTGAGTTTTGAATTAGCCGCTAAGGTTATACAATACTGTTGTCGGCCAGCGTTTTGACACTGGTTGTAATCCGTAATTGCAGAACAAGTTTTCTATTCAAGCTAGAACAAGAAGTACACAAAAAAGTTTGGTGCTTACAATAATAATACAAATCAAATAGTTAGGAGTTTATACACGTGAGGCAAATCATTTTAGATACTGAAACCACTGGTTTAGAACCAACTCAAGGTCATAAGATTATTGAGATTGGTTGTGTGGAAATGGTTAACCGGCGTCTTACCGGAAAACATTTTCATGTTTATATCAACCCACAAAGAGAAATTGATGATGGTGCCATGGAAGTTCATGGGATCAGTAATGAATTTTTGCAAGACAAGCCTTTATTTAAAGATATAGCCAAAGAATTTTTAGATTATGTAAAAGGCGCGGAATTAGTTATTCATAATGCACCATTTGATATCGGATTTTTAAATCATGAATTAAAATCTTTAGGTGATGATTTAGGCCTGATGGCTGACTATTGCTCAGTACTCGATACTTTGGTTTTAGCTCGGCAAATGCACCCTGGGCAAAAAAATAGTTTAGATGCATTATGTAAACGTTATTTTATTGATAACAGTCATCGAGATCTTCATGGTGCATTGTTAGATTCGGAAATTTTAGCCGAAGTTTATTTACACATGACTGGTGGGCAGTCAGATTTAACGCTTACACACAAGCAAGATTATTTAACCGCTGGAAGAGATAATGAAGGAATTCGACGATTGCCAGAAAACAGGCCACCATTTAAAATTATTTCAGTTAATGAATCAGAACTTACAGCACATCAAGAATATTTAAAAGAGATTTCTAAGGAATGTGGGCGAGAGATAATGTGGCAGTAATTTGTTTAGAATAAAATGATCTAAATAGTAAAAAAAACTAGCATCAGTCACAATCGTGACAAACATATTCTCAACTTGAAAGTGTTTTTTGATCGCTTTGTTAACGTCATCTAATGATAATTTTTCCAACAGTACGTCAGCATGAGGTAACATGTTACGCCCACCATTTTCAGACCATTCAATATATGAGTAATCGCCATAGTTCATTGAACGTTGTTCTTATTTTTTCGATTATTAATTCTAATTGTAATAATTTGTGTTTGCCTTCTAATTGTTCTTAGTTTTATATTCTAAATCAATTAGTTAGCTAAATATAACATCCTCTTCCTTGCATTAGCAAAGACTACAAAAGTGTGAGAAACTTGCCATTTACTTACAACATAATAAAGAGAATAAACTCCATGATGAAACTCAGTCACACGGCATTAGCCGCCACTATGGCTGTGCTTGGAGCAAATAGTGTTTACGCTGATCAAACTAGTCATGTTTATGGCATTCATGATCGTAGCGCCAACCACTTTGCTTTAACGCATGCCACTGTTATTGTTGAACCTGGAAAATCAATAAAAAATGCAACACTCATAATCGATAACGGACGTATTATTAGCGTTAAAGCCAAAGGATCTGTTCCATCCGGTGCGACTGAGATTGATCTAACCTCCCATATTGTTTATCCAGGCTTCATTGACCCTTACACTGACTATGTTTTTCCTAAAGACAAACCAGCATTGCCCAAAGGAAACGATGCTCCCAGATATACTGGCGATCGTAAAGGTGGTAACGCATGGAATAACGCCGTTCACGCCGAGATTAATTGGGTTGACCAATTTAAACCTGATCCTAAAATGGCAAAAAATTACTCAAAGAATGGATTTACCTCAGTGCAGACTGCCAAATTGGACGGAATTTTTCAAGGCCAAGGCGTCACAGTTTCATTAGCTAAAGGCCTCCCTAATGATTTGATCTACAACTCACATGCAAGTCATTTTGGTTCTTTTGATAAAGGGACTTCGAAACAAGAATATCCAAGTTCATTAATGGGAAGCATGGCCTTAATTCGTCAGACTCTAAGCGATGCAAGTTGGTACGAATCAGCTAAAGGAAAAACTGATAACCTTAATACGGGTGAACTAGTTGAATATAATACGGCGTTAGAAGGTGTTTCTGAAATTAAGCAAACTGGCATCGTTTTCAATGCAGATGATTACCTTTCAACTTTACGTGCTGACAAATTATTTGATCAATTTAAACTGTCGGCTAGTTTTATCGCCGATGGTCATGAGTATGCTCGAATTAATGAAATTAAAAAAACCAATGCAACCTTCATTTTACCGTTAAGCCTACCAGGTAAACCGGATGTCAGCAGTTATGAAGCTCAATTAGATGTTTCGCTGGGTGAACTCAGGCACTGGGAAAGAGCGCCATCCAATGCGGCAGTTTTAGCCAAAAATAAAATCCCGTTTGCTTTTACCCAGCACGGACTAAAGAAAACCGATCAGTTCTGGGATAAAATTAGAACATTGGTTAAACATGGACTTTCAGAAAAAGATGCATTGGCTGCACTCACAACTGTGCCAGCGAAGCTCGCTGGTGTGGAAGCTAATGCAGGTAAGATTGAATCAGGTATGTTTGCTGACTTAGTTATAGCTGATGGAAACCTGTTTGATAAGGGCAAAATAAAAAGTGTTTGGATGCAAGGAAAAGAGACTTTATTTTCTCCAATTAATGAGAAATCGCTTGCTGGTAAATACGAAATAAAAATAGGAACTAAAACACTGTCGTTAGAACTTAGCGATAAAGACGATAAAGTCTCTGGACATTTTGTAGCGGGCGAGAAAAAATCGGCAATTAAAGTTAGTTCAAGTGATGCCAATGTATTGCAATTTAGTTCCAACTTAGCTGAGTTAGGTTTGACTGGTGTTTATCTTTTTAGTGGGCGATTATTAGACGACAATATGACAGGGAGTTATGTCAATCAGTCCGCCGCTAGAGTTTATTTCAGTGCGAGCAAAAATGGTCTAGATAGTGATAAAAAGGTAGAAAAAGACAATGCAGTTACGCCGACCTATCTTAGCCAACTAACCTTTCCGAATCGAGCATTTGGTATGCTGACTGCAGCCAAACCACAAAACCTATTGATTAAAAATGCGACGGTTTGGACTTCGGAAAAAGAGGGTATTTTAAAAGATACCGATCTACTAATTAAAAAGGGTAAAATTTCTAAAATTGGAAAAGACCTGAAAGCGCCAAAAGGATATTTGCTAATTGACGGAACGGGTAAACATGTTACTGCAGGCATTATCGATGAACATTCACATATTGCTATTAGTAAAGGTGTTAACGAAGCCAGTGATGCAATTACTTCTGAAGTTCGTATTGGTGATGTGGTTAACCCTGATGATATTAATATTTATCGTGCGTTAGCTGGCGGTACAACTATCGCACAATTACTTCATGGTTCGGCAAATCCTGTTGGTGGTCAAGCACAAGTGATCAAGCTACGCTGGGGTAAAACCGCTGAGCAAATGAAAGAAAAAAGAGCGCCAGGCTCAATAAAATTTGCACTCGGCGAAAATGTTAAGCAGAGTAATTGGGGAGATAAATTTACAATACGTTATCCTCAAACGCGAATGGGTGTTGAAACGATTGTAAGAGATGCTTTCACAAGGGCTCAAGATTACAAAGCTTCATGGAAACAATATAAAAAATTGTCCAGTAGTAAAAAGAAAAATACCTCGCCGCCGAA
>JBLIBL010000211.1:0-4636 GCA_047633355.1 Polaribacter sp. | reverse complement strand
AAATCCTACGATAATAAAATACAAGCAGCCAACTTTAGTAAGTACACTTGGGATTGGTGCGCACTTAAAGTAATGAATGTTATTCAAAAGAGAACCTAATGCGCTATAAAGTTCATGATACAAATAGTAAGTTTTCGCGAATATTTAAACCGATTTATCAATATTTGAATTTTTCGAAAGGGGATATTCCTACCGTCATGATCATGGGTTGCCAGCGCTCTGGTACGACCCTTGTATCACGGGTATTTGACAGCTTTCTAAATACTAAGGTTTATGGCGAATTTAGTGAACTAAGTGATGATTGTACCAATAAAATTAGGCTTAACTCTATTAAAGACGTAAACAAAAAACTGGAAAATGTTAAAGCCAAACTCATTGTAATGAAACCTTTGGTTGAAAGTCAAAATGCCGATTTGTTATTAAGTTCTATTCCTAATTCTAATGTGGTCTGGATGTATCGCAATTTTATCGATGTGGCTTCATCAGATGTATTACAGTTTAGCGATACGGCGGGGCATGGAAATTTACAGGCTATAATTAAAGGGGATATTACTAATTGGCGTGCAGAAAGATTAACCGATGAAGTTGTTAATCTGGTGAAGTTTCATTACTCTAAACATCTTTCCCCTCTTGATTGTGCTTGTCTATTTTGGTTTGCGCGCAATTCTTTATATTTTTCACAGGACCTATTTACGAATAAAAATGTGTCTCTTTGGAAGTATGAGTCTCTAACAGATTCACCCAGAAATTATTTTGAAAATTTAGGATGTAGCTTGAACGTGAATCTTGAAAACTATCCTTATGAAAAAGTAATTTCCAAAGACTCCGTGGCCAAAAGTATTGATAGTAGAATTAATAGTGACATTAATCTGATTTGCAACGATATGCTTAGTAGACTAGATTCATGCGAGTTACCAATAGGCAACTCTTTACAACTTTAGGATAAGGTAAATTTATCTGAAACCTTAGGTAAAAGAGGTTGAGGGGATTGATATTTTTGTGTTTTCTGGAACGCCCATTAAAGAAGATGTAGCGACACAATTCTAATTTTTTAGTAAAGAAAAGTTAAGCTCGTGATGATTTACAAACGCTGTCTTGAGGAAGATCAAAACTAACATATTCTATTCTATCTAAAATTAATATGTTGTTATTTGAATAATTCACATTGATATTGATCCCGTCGTAACTAGCACCTAAATATTTTTCTAAATTGAAATTAGAAACCATAAATTCTCTTGGTGGAATGGTGATCATTTCCATATATGACCAATCGACTTGAGGCTCATCTACATTTACACGTCCAAAATTGGTAAAACTAATTCTAGGGGAAAACTCAATGTGTTGTTCGCTGTTATTATACCAAACAGTTCTAATTTTATCGGTTGCTTTTTTAGGAACAAACTCACCGAGAATACCTTGAAAATTATAATCTTTGTGAGAACCAATCACATTCGTCATACCAATGCCTATAGAAGGTCCAGTGTATACATCATGAATAATAGTGTGAAATTCTTGTGCATCAATAGTAAGGTTGTTGTCAAATCCGTTGAAGTCAACCAAGGACTTGCAACGTTGGACATACACATCATCCTCAGGTTCGATAATAATATTAAACGTTTTAGTCACCGTTAATGTGTCACTATTAAAAGCACTTACTTCTATTTCAAAGTTCCCATACTCTTCTGGGGAGCCGATAAGCTTTCCCTCTGAAGTCAAAACGATTCCTTTTGGTAAGTAAGAGTTGGTTTCAAATAAAATATCAGACTCATAGTTATTAGTTGTAAATTGAAGTGTTAGACTTTTATATAAGTTAGCTGAAATAAGTTGAGCCGAAGTAATATTAAATTTTTGACGAACCGGAACAAGCTCAATTTTATCTAAAATGACTGTTTTATGGAGGTTTTTGGTATTGCTAACGTTGATGACATTTACAAGACCTTGGAGTTCGTTTGTGATTTCAAATTTAGAGGTGGCTGAGGACTTTGCATTTAACGTCAAGTTGTCAAGCGCTAGCCAATCCTTTGGGTCTGAGTAAGTCATACGTGTGGTACTTCTTAGACTCAATTTAGGAGTCAAGTCTATGTCTTTTTCAGATTCGTTAAACCAAGAAACTAAAATTGTATCGCCAGTAATGAGTTTGTAACCAGAACCTTTAACACCTTGAAAATTATACATTCCATTTGAGCCGATGACTGTCGCCATACCATTTTCCCAAAAATCGGTATATTTATCCTTTATAATCTGATTTAAGTGCGGAAGCTCAGTTTGGCTTTCTTGGTATGAATTATTAAAGTCTACAATAAGAATCTTTTCTAAAGATTTTTGGGTAGAGAAACCCTCGCACAAATTTGATGATAAGTTGTTTTGTTCAACAAACTCTATTTTGTCTAAAATGAGTGTTTTATTGTTAGAATAATTGACATTTACGTTAACAAATGTACTTTCTATCGATGATTGAACTTCGAGTATACTAGTAGCAAATTGATTTGGTTTGATCTCTACTGTAGAGCTATTCTCCCAGAAGGCTCTATCATCATACTCGAATCTACTTTGCTTACTAAAAGATATTCTCGGTGTGAATCTGATTACATTAGGGCTAATGTTTTTCCAAATCAATCGTACTTTATCACCCCGCGAAAGCGAAAATCCAGTACCTTCGACGCCCTGATAATCATAGTTTTTATTATTGCCTATGGTAATCGTTGTACCCAAATCGTAAAATCCAGTGTATTCGTCTTTGAATATTTTTTTAAATCTTGAGTCAGAAATATTTGATTCCTGAGCGCTAGATTTAAAATCAACAATTAACTTACAAAACTTTACTTTCAAATCATCAGGGGTTAAAACGTTTAGAATGATGTCTTTCTTTACGACCTTATTAGCATTATCAATAATTGAAATGGCTGCTTCGTTTTGACCTTTTTTCAATGGCATACCTGCAAGCTTGCCATCCTGTGATATTGTCAACCCACTTGGTAAATTAGTTGCTGAGTATGTATATGGTTTGGTTCCTCCAATACTTTGAAGGTTTCGTTCAAATTTTTGTCCTACTACTGCTTGGTAGTTCGGTTCTGTCATAAGTTGCAAGGGATAACTCACCGGAATGATTGTGTACTCAATTGATTTTATAAGATCAATATTTGCAATTTCACCAAGACCAGGAATGGTAACTGTGTTGGTGTCTATTGGTTGTTGAGTTATGTTTTCCCGTTTTGATATGTCTTTTATTGCAAAATATATTTTTTGGCCATCTGCCAGTTCACTTCTATGCTCTGCTTTAAGATCTATTGCAGCCCATACTAAATTGTATCCAGGGTTAGGTTTAAATATGTTTCCATCTTTATTGCTTTTTGAACGGTCAAAATTAGTTGTATAGGCTGGTGTATGAGCATTGTCAAAGTTGTGATTCGTAATTGGGTTAAAAGAATATTTCAAAACATAGATTGCGTTACAAGTCAAACAACGATATTTATCTTCAAAACTAACATCAAATTGTTGGGTGTCGGGACTGTAACCAACACCAACATTATTTATGGTTTCTTCGTTTTCGAATTCTACATAATCAACTTCAAATTCATCTAAATAGTATGATGTATCAACCGGCTGATTTATCGAAAACTTAGCCCTCAGGGCAAAGGTGGTAATATTATTAAAGTATGACTTGGCTTTTCCTGGAAATGAATAGCCGCCAGTGCTGAATGCACTATATGCGTTGTTTGACCCTGAGTTGTGGTGTGTGGGATGTGCATCGAATTGTACTTTTGTCCATCCGCCCATTGGGATGTTCGAGGCATTATGATAGTAATGACTTCCTCCTTCAGCGCCAATAAAAGGGTACCAACTAAACCTTTGGTCGGGCCGTTCCATATGAGCAGTACTGTACTTATTAATTTCAACAGAACGATACGGCATTAATACCCAAACTGAAAACCTATTTTTACCTTGAAATTGTTGGAATTCAGTGGTTTTAGAAGACGTTTTTACATAAATTGACATGTCACCGGGTAATGTTTTCGGTATATTTTCTTCAGCAATCGATGCAGCTGAAAATCTTTCACTCTTAGCTCTAGCTAGCACTCCAACGTCTACTAGCTTTCCACTTGAGTTTTTATATACTCCTCCTGTCATCTGAATTTTCAAAGAGGACCCGCTAACAGAATAGTCGCTTGATGAATCTATATACCCATAACGTTTCCAGCCCATATGGGAGTTGTTATAATTGCTATAATAAGGATAAATTTTTAATCCGTTAGGTCCACATAATTTCGACTGGTTTTCGCCATCGTATACATCACAAGGATTTTTTCCAATATCTGAATAATACCAATCACGTAGGCCATTTTCAATTTGACCATCTATAAAATCAAAGTTCATGAAGGTGGCTTTAGCATGCAGTTGAATAGAGCTTAGAACTAAAATAAAGAGAATGGATGCTTTCACATTTAAATCCTCGGGAAGTAAAGAAAAATAATATAAAGAAGTTTACGCAAAGTTGAGTCCATAAGCTAGTGGAGTAATATTTGAAAGCACTCATTAATCAGGGCGGGATCACACTTTAAGTTATAAATAACCGAATATTGATCGTAAAATGATATAAAGAAAAAGGGAACTTTACGTCTGCTGATCGATCAGATCG
>JBLIBL010000210.1:0-4653 GCA_047633355.1 Polaribacter sp. | reverse complement strand
AACTTTTAAGGGGAAGTAAAAGAATTTTTCAGGAGAAGCATTTTGGGCTAGAGGTTATTTTGTATCAACAGTAGGGCTTGATGAAAATATGATAAGAGAATATATTCGCAATCAGGAAAAAATGATATTGACCGTGATCAGCTAAAGTTTGGTATTTAACTAGCCTTGGGCGCTTACTTTAGCCCTTTTAGGGCGTCATCTAATAAGCCTCCGGCTCTGCCGGAGGTCATTTAATTTCGAGATCTATAATAACTTTATCCTAAGTTTTCATTTAAACACTCGGTCTCAAATTATGTATAGCACTAAAAATGGACATTGGAATCATTCTATACTTTCATTAATTTAGAACAGGAGATCTAAGATCCCAAACCGCATTCATGGACATTATTAGAAACATATCCCAATAAGTAAATCACAACGAAAGTGTAACAATAAATTTAATAGTGCTTAAAAACCGAAACTAAGTTTCTCGACTAATCTAGGTTCGATATCATAAAAAATGTTTAAAGATATGATCAGACAATAAACTTTTCTAAAAGCACTTGCTGCTGATTTACTTCGTCAACGAGGGTTTCATTTGTATTAAATTGCTGTGTTGAAAAATCTCCCACTTGTATACTAATATCATTAATATGCGTGGTGTTTTTATTAATTTCTTCTATTACCACACTCTGCTCCTCAATCGCAGCCGCTATTTGAATATTTCTGCCCATAATATCATTAACCGCGCTTGAAATATTACCTAGTGCTTCATTGGCAATTTCGGTATTGCCAACACAAGAACTCGCTATCTCTTTACTTTCATTCATGGCTTTTTGTACTAAATTGGATGCATTTTGAATTTGCTCTATCATCGTTTTAATTTCAGTTGTAGATTCTTGTGTACGAGAAGCTAATGTTCTTACTTCGTCAGCAACAACTGCAAATCCACGCCCTTGCTCTCCTGCTCTTGCGGCTTCTATTGCCGCATTGAGTGCGAATAAATTAGTTTGCTCCGCTACACCAGTGATGACGGAAAGAACTTTTTCAATGTTGCTACTGTATTCGGCTAATTGATTACTTAATTGTTGTGAGGTGGAAATAGAATCTGATAACTCGGTAATGTCTTTACTTGTTTTAGTAAATAGTGATTTTCCTTCTTCGACTTGTTCATTCACAGATGATATTGAAGTCGCTGCATCTTGAGCACTCGATGCTATTTCAGCTGATGTTGCGCTCATTTCATTCATAGCTGTTGCTAAGCTTTCAACTAATTGTCCTTGTTCATTAAGCTCAGAACTAGACTCTGTAGCTAACTTTTTAGCTTTGTCACTATTGTTAACAACTAGCTCTGCTTTATGTTTTGTTATAGAGACCATTTTTTGCAGTGAAGCCAAAAACACATTAAAATTCGAAGCAACCGCGCCAAACTCATCTTCACTCTTCACTTTTAACGGTTAAACGTTGTGTTAAATCTCCTCCACCTGATGCTATCTCAGCAATTGTCGTTTCTAAATCATTTAGCGGCATCAGTAACTTTTTCGCAAGTTTCCTTAAAATAAAGACACAAAGCGCAATACTAAAAAAAGCAAATAAAACAGACCTAAAAGTCAAGTTTGATAAAGATTCATATACTTTATCTTCTTCGAGTAAAACACCTAAATACCAATTCATTCCTGACTGATTTTTTAATGGATAAAAATATATTAACTTAGTTAAATTCTCATGGTCGAATTGTATTATCTTTTTGGAATTTTTAGGGGATTGACCATAAATACTTTGTGTTTTTTTGCCATTAAATTTGGCTAATGGGTGAGTAATAATATTACCTTCTGAGTCTGTTATGAAGGCAAGACCTGTATTATTGAAATTAATAGTATTTACACTCTTCGCGATACTATCTAAGCTTAAATCTCCCCCTAACACGCCTTTAAATTCACCGTTACTTCTTATCGGTGCAACTACAGATAATAACAATTCTTGTGTTGCAGCATCAACATAAGGCGCAGTAAAAACAACGTCTTGACTCGATTCTCCAAGTTTATACCAAGGGCGTTCTCTAAAATCTACACCATCAGGATTTTGCCTGTCAGGGTTATTTGAGCGTAACCCTGTTTCATTGGACAAGGTACCAAACATCAGTAAAAAATCGTATTTTAGGCTACTAAATTCTAAATTATTTTGAAATATATCGACAGAGTAGTTTTCTTCAATGTTATTTTTTAATAATCTTATTTGAACTGTTTTAGCTGAAAGCCAATTGCTGATCCCTTGAGCTAAAAGTAATGAATTATCTTCAACATAAGCCTTGGTTTTTTCTTCAAGTGTATTACTAATCAACAAATAACTAGAAAAAGACAAAAGAGAAATGACGATAAACACGACAATGCCAGAAGCAATTGAGAACTTTGTTCTTATTTTCATTAAATTAAATTAACCGTTTAAATAAAAATCTATCTATATGTTTAATACGTAGTATACACTCTTATAAAGCGCAACTTTATAAGAGGTTGACTATGAAAACATTAAAATGTTTTTTTCACACTTTGGTAGTGTTTTTTATCTTCAATAGCCAAAGTGCTTACACACAATCATCTACCTCCCTGGATGATTTGAAAAAACAAATTAATATATTGCAAAAAAAAATAGAATCAATAGAAAAAGAGCAAAAGGCAAATGTTAAATCCATATCGGCTAAAACTTTGGATCTTCCCCTACCCTCATCAGAAAAGAGTAATGACTTGCGTGTCTACGCCACAGTTAGACCAACCTTTGGTTATATTGAAGAAAATAATGAAAATCTATGGGATGTAAGAGATGCACTCTCCCACGCTGGTTTTAAAGCAACGAATCATTTCGATAAGAATTGGAGTGCAGTTTTACATGGAGAATGGGGAATTGACCTATCCAATAATGGCGACTTTGGTAAAGCAAGACAAGTCTATGTCGCATTAAACAGCCCTATCGGTAGGATAGGTATAGGGAAACAAAGGCAACCTCAATACCTATTCATTGCTGAGTATGTAGATCTCTTCAATCATAGTAACAGCCCTTTTGCATATGATCCTGAAAGTATATTTTTTGTCGATAACTTACTAACTTACAAACTAAAAACAGGAGACTTGACGTGGATGATAGCTTCTCAGTTTGATGGTAGTGAAGGAGATAATAACAGTGATTTAACAAATGCAGGTATCAGTTATGATAAAAAGGGCTTACATGCAGCCTTCAGCTATTTAACTCAAAACAGCAATACAGAAGGCGCAAAAGATGGGGAGGATGAAGTTTTTGCAGGCTCTCTAGCTTATGAATTTCCTAATAGCTTCTATTTAGCCATAGGATATCAAAATCGAAATTATCAACGATACTCCGAACTCAATGACAGAGATGGTCATACATTTGATGTCTCTGCGGCATATCGTTTATCCGAAAATTATAAAGTAAAGTTAGGTGTTTTTGATTTTTCAGACGGATATGATAATGCACTTACCCATGACTTTAATGGTTACAATACCACCTTAGAGTGGCTGCCAAATCCTTCATTGCGGTTCCACCTTGAATATCTACACCGAAACTTCGAATATTTAGATGATTTTTCATCTATCTCAATTGGCTTTCGTTATGACTTTTCATTAAATATTAGATACTAAATGAATAAATTAAAAGAACATAACAAAAAATCACTTATGTTGATTCTCTTGTACAGCCTTTTTATGTCTAAAACTTTCGCAATAGAGACACAAGAAGTTACTATACTAGCAGACGATGGTTATCCCCCTTATTCATTTATTGAAACAGGTGAAGTAAAAGGTATTTATGTAGACATAGTCAAGGAAGCTGGCAAGTTGCTAGCTCCACATTATAAAGTAACTATTGTTGCTTACCCATGGAAAAGAGCTTTACATGAAATAAAAAAAGGTACGGCGTTTGCGATTATCCCTCCTTATCAGCATATTAAAGTAAGACCATATATTTGGCCCTATTCTGTACAAATAATAAAAGAAGAGGTTATCGCGTTTTGCAATAAAGATATCAATTTACTTGAGCACATGAATGCTAAAACCACTGAGCACAACCCTCCCATAAGAATAGGTGTTAATGCTGGTTATTTAATTTTAAATGAAGAACTTGAACAAGCAAGAAAAGAAAATAAAATTATTATTGCCGAAAATAAAAGTACAAAATCCAACATAATGAAGCTCTATGCGAGGAGGGTAGATTGTTATTTAAATGATAAATACTCTACCTATAACGAACTCTCTAAAATGCAGAAAGAAACGAAAATAAGCTTTGATAATATTAAAGAGGCTTTTTTAGTGATGATACAAACAGGACATATAGGTTACACCGATGCTTCAACACATACTTTCTTATTTAAAGATGATTTTATACTTCGTATGGATGAAGCATTATCACAAGTAATATCATCTAACACTTATCAAAATATAATTGATAGTTATACCGCTAAATAGATTGTATTTAAACTTAGTTACATAAGCAATATGATTAAAAATCAATACTTTAAGGTTACAAGTGCAATAATATAAGTCTTGTTTGTATATTATGATTTTGGGATTTTCCTAATAAAATAAGCCCCTGTTTGGTAGGCACCAACTGTACTTCATCTTCAAGTAGTTGCGAAACAAGTTTTTTAGCAACAGACAGACCTAAACC
>JBLIBL010000209.1:0-4691 GCA_047633355.1 Polaribacter sp. | reverse complement strand
GTGTATCATCTGCCACTTTATCGGCAACACCAACGCATGATTGATTCAGGTATTCATATCAGCCGAGCCACCTTAATTAACTGGGTACAAAAAGGCATTGAACTCCTGCGGCCAATTTACCAAGCTAACCTTAAATCCATCATCAATAGCCAAACCCTTGCCATGGATGAAGTGCCCATAAAAGCGGGGAGAAAAAGTAAAGGCAAGATGAAACAAACTTACTTCTAGCCGATGTATGGTGACAACAATGAAATAGCCTTTACTTGGTCTAACAGCCGAGGCTTTTTGCATGCCAAAAATCAGCTTGAGGGATTTACAGGTACTTTATTGACCGATGGTTATGCCGCTTACAGTAAAACAGTGGCAAAATTAAATGAAAAATAAAAAACGGTTACGCATGCTACTTGTTGGGTACATGCCAGGCGTTATTTCGATAGAGCCTTATTGATTGAGCCAATAGCAGTACAGGCGGCTATTGATAAAATAGCGCAACTTTATAAAAATGAAAAACATATCAAAGATAAAATAACCGCCCCCGTGGATGCTTTAGCTTATCGACAAAAGCACAGCGAGCCGATTGTTACTGAATTTTTTACTTGGATTTATGAGCAACGACAAAGAACCGACTTAACGCCAAAAAATCCTTTAACTAAAGCCTTAAATTATGTGAACGAGCGCCAAGTGGAATTAAAGGTATTCCTGTCGAACCCTGCTGTGGCTATGGATACCAACCACCTTGAACGAGCCTTGCGCGTTATCCCGATGGGACGCAAGAATTATTTATTTTGTTGGAGTGAATTAGGTGCTGAGCAGCTAGGTATTTTACAAAGTTTGCTGGTAACTTGCCGATTACAAGAAATCAATCCCTACCATTACCTTGTTGATGTATTGCAACGTGTCAGCATACATCCCGCTTCAAAAGTTGAAGAGCTTACCCCAAGAATATGGAAAAAAAAGTTCACTGATAATTTTTTAACGTCAGATCTGGCTTAAATGGGGTGATCTAACCCCAGAATGATCGCTTACTTTCCGACAAGTAGTTATCATTATATTCCAATAAAGAACCATCAATATTGACTAACTGACAATCAGGGATGGGTAATCCAAATGATTGTCCGAGTTTTCCTAACAACCATTCTTTAACGCACCCTTCAAATCCAGCCCTTTGACGTTTAATAACATATTTTTATCGTTATCACCAAGACATAAATAAGGAGCTGTTGCTCCTTGTTTCATTTGGTAAAGTATTTCTATGACATTTATCAATATAAACTCACTTCCAAGCGTAACTTTACAGTTAACGATTACTGTTACAGACAAGTATCCAAACAATACATTGTGATAGGATTGGTGCTACTTTATTAAATCAAGATAACATTATACTTTACATGTAATTAGGTCAACTATACATGACATTGAATTTTTAAAAATTTTGAAAACTCAATATTTATTGGATGGGTATATTAAGCAACAACTTAAATGTCATTGCTTAATATTGATAGATAATACTTAACCTAGATACTGAAGCCTGTTTAAGTCAACTAATCTTCTACTCTAACACCCCAAACATCATGCTCGTCGGCATGAATAATTTGTACCCACTATTAACAGGAGCGGCTATTGGTGCTGCATTGATGGGCTTTTTTAATAATAAATAGGTATAAACATAGAATTAAATATAGATTGCTTAATTTGACTATTATGTGAGAAAATTCAAATATTTTTTTTACTCTATATACTGTGGCCTTAAAATTTCAGTTAACGATGGATATCAATAAATGAGCGAAGCAGGGAAATCTTTTGAGTGTTCCATAAAAGATGCTGAAGAATTACTTATCAGGTTTGATAAGGAAAATAATACAACGTCAAAGCCTAACTCTGAAACCTTAAAAAGAGCTGGTATGGTTATCGCTATGGCTGCTTGGGAAACTTATATTAAAGATCGTTTTAGAGAAGAGATTGATTTTTGGTTAGCTTCTGTGAATGGGAGTCTGCTTGGTAATTTTGTACAAAGAAAAGCTAATGAGGATTTAAAGCGTTTCTTTAATCCAAATACTGACCGTATTAAACAACTATTCAAGAGCTATTTTGAAGTTGATATTACGTCTGGTTGGATTTGGGATAATTACCAGGCACCACAAGCTAAAAAAGTGTTAAATGAACTCATTGCTAAACGTGGTGAAGCAGCTCATATTGCGAACACATCTCCATGTGGTGCACATATTATAAAAAGAGATGATCTTGATAAAGCTATCAGATTCTTAAAAGGCTTAGTTAAAGCAACTGAAAAAATTGTGTTGGTAAAAAAACCGTAACAAGGACTTAAAGTCATCTTGTAGATTATAGTGATAGTTTTATCTCGTTAATAGCAGATAATTCAGCCCCAAACTCGATCAGCAGATATAACATTTAAACTAACGTACTCTATTAACAACTTAAGGGCTTCATTCAAAAAAGAAGCCCTAAAAATATAAACGTAATACCGTTTCAGCCACACAAGCTAAACGCTTACTGTTTTCAACTTCAATACTGACTTCATTAACCACTTCGATACTGCGCTTCATCGGCACTAAGTTAACTAATTTGATACTGGCTCTCACGCGTGTAGCGGCTTTAACAGGATAAGGAAAGCGAACTTGGTTCAAACCAAAATTAATAACCATCTTGGCTTCTGGATAAGGGTTGTTATCCAAATCAACTGAGTTAGTTAATTTTGGGATTAATGCTAAGGTTAAAAATCCGTGAGCTATGGTCGCTTTAAAAGGCGACTCTTTCGCCGCACGTATCGGGTCTGTATGTATCCACTGATTATCACCAGTGACCTCTGCAAATTGATCAATACACTCTTGCTCTACCGTATACCATTCGCCTACGAAGGTGACGGTATCTAATTTTTCAAGCAGACTGTTATAGGTTTTTTCTGCCTTAGGTACTTGTATCAATACCTGTTCAGTCTTACTTTCCTCAGTATCTACCGGACTAAATTGAGAGAACCATGGGTTATTTAGCGTATTCCTAAAAGGCATGGTGATCTTGTTATTGAACAAGTTTGATAAGTTCTTAAATTTAGGCTCTATCTTGGCAATAAACTGATCATTTTGGTGTTGAAAATCTTTTCTTTTTTCTCTAATGAATTCTATAACTTTCATATAGCTGCCTTAGCATCTTTCAGCCTGTACAAGTAGCAATAATAGTTAGACTTAAAAAGTATAGTTAAGCCTAACGTAAACCTATTAATCTTCGACGCGAACACCCCAAACATCATGTTCATCAGCATGAATTATTTGTACCCAGATAAGATCACCTGGCTCGGCATCAAAATCGTCCGATAAATAGACTTTACCGTCAACTTCTGGTGCGTCCATGTAAGAACGTCCAACAATACCAAGGCCATTAATTTCATCAACAAGAATAAGGTATTCTTGACCAATACGGGCTTGTAATTTATCAGAACTAATTCTCGCTTGTACTGCCATAAAACGCTGTAAACGTTCTTCCATCACCTCGTCTGAAACATGATCAGGTAACGCATTAGCCGTAGCCCCCTCAACAGGTGAGTATTTAAAACAGCCCACACGGTCTAATTGTGCTTCTTCTAAAAATTCGAGTAACTCTTCAAACTCTTCTTCAGTTTCACCGGGGAAACCAACAATAAAGGTTGAACGGATCACTAATTCAGGACAAATTTGTCGCCATTTAGCAATGCGTTCTAATACGCGATCTGAGCTACCAGGACGTTTCATTAGTTTAAGAATACGTTTGTTGGCATGCTGAAATGGAATATCTAAATACGGCAGTATTTTACCTTCTGCCATAAGAGGAATGATTTTATCCACATGCGGATAAGGATAAACATAATGCAAGCGTACCCAAACGCCCTGCTTACCTAATTCTTCACATAATTGCTGCATGTGAGTTTTAACGGGCATACCATCCCAGAAATCTGTTTTGTGCTTAACATCCACACCATAAGCCGAGGTATCTTGAGATATAACTAATAATTCTTTAACCCCAGCTTTGACTAAGCGCTGTGCTTCACCTAATACATCGCCCACTGGACGGGAGTCTAAATCACCACGCATTGACGGAATAATACAGAAGGTACAGCGGTGGTTACAGCCTTCTGATATTTTTAAATAAGCGTAATGTTTAGGGGTAAGTTTAACCCCTTGTGGCGGCACTAAATCAATAAACGGGTTATGTTTAGGCTTAGGTACATGTTTATGTACTTGACTTAAAACTTCATCGTAAGCATGCGGGCCCGTAACACCTAACACATTAGGGTGAAGTTCAATAATCTCGTCTTTTTTAACGCCTAAACAGCCAGTAACCAATACTTTACCGTTGGCAGCAAGCGCTTCACCTATAGTATCTAAAGATTCCTGTACCGCTGAGTCGATAAAACCACAGGTATTTACAATCACTAACTCAGCATCGTCGTAGCTATTGGTTACATCATAACCTTCAGTGCGCAGTTGCGTAAGGATGCGCTCAGAATCAACAAGGTTCTTTGGGCAACCCAATGAAATGAACCCGATTCGAGGGGAGGTATTCTCGACTTTAGTACCTGATTTTTGCACATTTATGGCTTGTTCTACGGCCTGCTGTGCAATTATTTTACTTGGTATTTCAAGTGTAGTAGTTTGCTTTGGATCGAATTGATTTACTGTCATAAGTACCTTGATATTTCA
>JBLIBL010000208.1:0-4714 GCA_047633355.1 Polaribacter sp. | reverse complement strand
CCCTATGTGACACTTTAAACTGCGGTGCTGGTATGGCGAGCATGCACGACATGATTGAGGCGGCAGGTGACTTAGTTGACGGAACGCTGAGCACCATATCTTTTGCTTTGGATGACAAAACAGCGTGCGAACAATCGTGGTTTATCAATAACTTTAAAGAGTCAGTGCCCATGTGCTCACTATACAAAATAAAGTTTTTAGGTGGCTATGCCACGCAAAAAGTCTCATACAAGTTATTAAGCGTTGAGGCTGGGAGTGCCTTAGATGAAGTTTCAGCCGTAACTATAGGTGAATTTAATGACGAAACTATTTATCTTGAAAATATTGACGTAAAAAACTACGACTATGGATTTCAAATCTGCGTTGATGGTGAATGTCAAAAAGAACTCTATGTATTAAACACCGCATTAGCTCAAGAAGAGCATAGAGCTGCAGCATGTAAATAAAATGAACTGCAGGGATATTTTAAAGGCAGCAAAATCAAAAAATAACTTTTGTTTGCCTCCCTGCGGTTATCCACCTAAATCCATCCTACTGAGTATCATAATTCGTGCGTTAGCTGTAATGACAAGAGGTTATCCCAGTGCACTAGTTTCCAGAGATTGGTTTATTAGGTACTGTCAACTTAATCGCACCCATATCAATTATGCGATAATCCGCGGATGACAAATTCAAACATCTACGCTGGTTATCGTTATCCTGCACAATTATTAGCAATGCAGTGTGGTTTCATCATCGTTTTACACTTAACTTTCAAGATATCGAAGAATTATTGGCAGCACGCAGAATTGTTGTAAGTTATGAAGCCATCCGTCAATGGTGTAAAAGCACGGGGCAAGCTCAACGGTGTTTGAGTTGCCATGGAGGGGTTAATTATCTATTTCGGCTTGGTCGCTATTTAATGAAAGCGAGTCATTACAGAGTTTTCTTAGGCCGACCATTTGTTGAATGGGCTCGGGTGAGTTGTGTCCATAATTTAGGTTAATGTTTATTTGGGCGAATTTACTCGGCTCAGCTGGATAAGTTAACAATACCTAGGCATGGCGTAACCGATCGCTTTAAGGTATTTATTGTAGTCAACTAATTTTGGGCACTTGATTTGCTGTTCTTTTTTATGTTTTTCTAGTTTTAACAGAACTTAAAAAATGAGTTTTTCAAATGAGTTATGATACAAAAATATTACTGATTATTCTTTTGATCGTTACATTAATGTTCGGAGGGGCATCTCTATATGCATATTTTAAAATGGACGATTCTAATAGTGAAGACGTTTTGTGATTCGTTAATTTGTCTAATGCAAAGATGAGATGACAATTTTTAGTCTTTATTAAGGCCTACCAAATTGGATTCAATATTGTGCATGATGTCTTTGCTCTTTGCTGTCAAGTTAACGAGCTATTACAGAAATATGCATTAATGTGGTCACGATAAATACCAACATTTATGCTGGATACCGCTAGTGCTGATTCATAAAGTGAGTGGATAATCAGTAAAGACGTAGGTTTAAATTTCACGTTATTTAACCTGTACCTGTTTGGAGATGTATTAATTCTGATGTTGAAGAGACAGTTATTGATAATGTTGAGCTAGCTGTAGCTCAATATAAACCGGGATTGATTTTTAAAAATGTATTGTATATTAAGCGTCAATTAACTTGACGGCTGGTCAAGTTAGTTGTCGCTTAATAACTTATGTAAATAGAGTTACATTATTGCTTTTGATGGTTGAGGCCGCTAGTTTATTTTACAGATCAAACCGAATATAGTATCTAAATGGCACTAATATTCATACACAACAAGACCGCTTAAAACAGATAACTGCTAGATCAAGACTGAGATTCTAAATCCCGGCCCTCCGCTCTTTTAAATCATCAATCATTTCTTTTATACTTAATGCATCAAAGATGTCCTCTAAGTCTTCGTTAAGAAAATAAAAATTATCCAGAAATGCATTAATATCGACATCACCATCAGCCTTTATTATTTTTTTTAATGAGGACGACCTGCTCTCTCTGATATCGTTAGCGTCACTGTAGTAAGAAGAATTGAATACAACTTTTTCTACCTCATATTCTGCATTACCACTGCATAAGGCTTTAGCTATTTTCACTGAAGATTGGTTATCTAATCCAATAGATAACTCTAAGTGGCTTAAAGCACTTTTTTCGCTTTCAATATAAGCTTTAATTTTATCTACAAATGACTCTGGCTCACTTAATCCAAAATCACTTTCAAGTTCGACATATAAAAATTTAAGGTCTTTTAGGTGATTAGTTATAATATCATCTATTGCACGTCTAAAATTGGAGAGTAACTGTTTGAAATATGTCATTTGTGACCAGTTACCAAAAATGTGACCACTAGCACCATCAACGTGCAAGAAAGCTCCTAAATTCAGCCAACCGAGTTGACCGCCAAAATTTGATACCCAGTTATTACCTGTACTGGCATCAATATCTCTAAATCGCATGAAGTCGTACTCTTCAGCCAACGTTAGAGACAAACGCATAATTTCAAATAATTCTTTTAATAATAATGGATGATTTTTCGTCTTGTAAATGAAATCACCAACAACGTCATCAAAAATCAAATCATCTAATTTAGCCACGTTTTCCAAATCAACTTCACTTCGACAACACTGACATTTAGAGAGCACGTCACTATATCCATTGTACAAACACGTACCTTCATCTGTAATTTGTGTGAAATTTTCACAAAAATTACAAAAATAACGTCTTTCTTTAATTACTGCTCTTTTGGCCTGACCATTATGTATTTCAAATGTAACAAAATCGCCAATATCCCAGTTTTGATCATCACCATTAGGATATTCTTCTTTTATATCATCTCTATAGATTGGGTAACATTGAGTTTCTAACCTACCAGTAGCAGTAGCAATATCACCATAACCTTCTACCAGAGACCAATTTTTCAATATTCCTTTCTCTCTGTGAATAACAAATTCAAATCCATTATTGACCACATCATTAATGACATGGTCAAAATCTATTTGGTTACTGTTAATCTCAGGAACCAAATAACGCTGTACACCATCATTTAATGCAGAGCTCAAGCTGCCCAGTATTTGTTTTTTATGTTTTGGTGCATGTTTAAACCAATCGTCAAAATTACCATGATGCGGCCCCTCTTGATTCCTAGACCATAAATGAATTGAAGTTATGTAGTCAGAATAGCTTTTAATATCTTTAAATAGTGTTTTTAAAGTATTCGCTTTCATCCCCCATTGATGACCATCATGAGATCTTGACTTTAATCGTTCTGAATGGGCAGAAAGTAATTGAGGTAAGTCCAGTGCAAAGCGCAGTTTCAGTGATTTCTTTTGATCTAGTAGCATTTTTAATTTTTTAAAATCTTCAGATTTTTTAAGTAAAAATTTGAGTTTTATCCCTTCTTTGTTGCCTTTTTGCCATTTGTTGTATTCTATTGCTAATGAACCTGTTCTATTTTCAATTACAAACTTAGTGTCACGATATCGACCACTTGAGTGTTCAGATAATGTTTTTTCAAACGCCTCATAACGTTCAATAAAATCTTCTAAAGTATCGCAACCTAAATTATAAGGAGGGTGTATTTCAATTATTCTCGGTGCATTTCTATTTTTTGTTATGTCTAGTATGTATTGTGCAAATTCTATAGCCCACTTTTTACTTGTCCATAACGAAGGTACACGACACTCTTGGATATATGTGCCCTTATAGGGAAAATTAGAGATTTTTATGTAACTACTTTTAATTATAGGGTAATTATTTAATATACTTGAATCGTCTTTAAAGCTTTCTCTTCCGCTCGCACTGTACTCAGTATGCAGCGAGTAATTATCATTACCAACTTTCTCTGTAACATACTCTTTTTTCAAGCAATGATGCTCAGGAGTAATGTCAAAATGAGCAGGAACTTCCTGCAATATTGGTTTTATCCCTGTGTAAGAAAATTCTTGATAGCCAACAGGTATTAAAAGTGCTTTGCTCAAGGGCAATCCTCGTATTCAATTCAATAGGTTTTAATGTATATCAGGGATCACGTTTGCAAGTAAACGCAAAACTAAAGAATCACCCAATATAATTTAGTTTGAGTTTTCTGCCCCTGAGTAGCGGCACCATCACACTCGACGTGATGGCGAGCCCTCGATACCAAAGGCTGTATAGTCTACACAATCTGCACTTTTAATAGTGATGAGCGGAATATGGGCCTTTTGCCCTGGGTTATCGACATAGTCACCCTCAAGATATGTGACACCATCGCAATAGCTTAAGGCTGATGGTCTTATATGGCGCTCATATTCTGAGTCGCATAACGCTAATTTGAGTTCTTTATCGTGATAAAGCGCGTCATTCGCTGCACCCAAATTAGTCACTGGATTGGCGTGCGCAGAGAAAAATGCTTTTACGTTAATTGCTTGCGTAGCCTCAGCATATTTCAATAGTGGATGAGTAGGATGCAATTGAATTAACTTAGCAATCGTTGTATCCGCCTGTTTGAACCAATCGTCAAGGCTATCGTTAACAGCCGTTGGAAAAAGCTCCGCTATACAATGCCTGACCTTGCTTAGCACCATCGCTTGCTCGTAGCTCATGGCTGTTCCACTTGGCTCAATACGCGCAAAGTACTTACGCTTACCTTCACACCTTACCTCCGTGATTTCGTTAACATCACACAGATAGGCAAGGTATCGGCGAATACTTCGGGCGCTAGGT
>JBLIBL010000207.1:0-4728 GCA_047633355.1 Polaribacter sp. | reverse complement strand
CTAATACCACGGCAATAAAAGCCAGTTGCCCTAGTTCTACGCCTATATTAAAAAAAGCTAACGCAGATATTTTCATGCTTTCGGGCAAACCTAAGTCTGCTAACGCACTGGCAAAACCAAAACCATGCAATAATCCAAATCCCAATGAAACGATTATGGGATAACGCCAAATTAAACTTTGCGAAGGATTCCCCAAGGCGGCCTTGGTGATTTCCACGATCAGCATCACTATACTTAACGCAATTAGTACCTCCACCACATTAATGTGTACATTAACAAACCCAAGGCTAGCTAAACTTAATGTAATTGAGTGCCCTAGGGTAAAACCTGTAATGGTTAATATTAACTTACGCTTTCCACTCGTAATTAAGATTAAACATAAAACAAATAACAGGTGATCAAACCCCGACAGAATGTGTAAAAAACCACCTTGTATATATTGCTGCGCTACTCTTATGAGAGACATTTTTTCAGGTAATACAATAGTCAACGTATCAGGGCCATTAAATAAGCTGAAAGACACACCATCATATTTTTGAAATTTTATTAAGCTGGATAACACAGGATTATTGTCAGGATAATTCAGGACAATACGCATAGCACTGTTATTCTTTAGACACTGATATTGGTGATGCCCACTTAACGGATTAAGTAAATTATTATTATCATTAAGGTAGCCGCTAGATTTTAGACGCTGACACCCACCCTGCAAAGAAATGATAGGTACTTCGCTACTGGCCATAACGGGGGGGATTTTCCAGCGTACCTGTACAATTCCCCTTTCTTGTTCATTCACCTGAATGTATACAGGGCGACCTTCGTGGGCCATAATTTGTGCAGGCACAAAAAACAGTAGTAATAGCGAGAGTACTATTTTAATTAATACTGGCATCGTGCTCGCCCGCATCAGTATCGTTTATTTCAAGTTTGTTGTTAATAGTGTACTTATTGATAATTATGTTAAGTGACGCAGTTTTTAACTCATTTTGCTGAACACGTTTTAGGTCTTGTAATACCTGCGGTGCTACTTCGACTAGATTGGGGATTCTTTCAGGATGATTATTTTTTACCATCACCAGATGCGAGCCATACTTAGATTTAATAGGCCCATGCCATGCATTACTAGGTTTAAGGGTGAACACTTTCTGACTGAAAGGTAAACCGAAGTGACTGGTCACAAAATTCTGGGTTCGATCTACATAGTTACGATGAAAAAAGAAGCGTTGACCAAACTGCGAAGCGTGTTCGAAGGGAACGGCATTCTCATTCAACTCTAGCAAAGTCTTTTGTACTTTCTTTTCATGTTGATCTTCATCCTGGATTAGGTCTTTATCAAAAAAAACATGGCTAAACGTTATGGATCCTTCGATTATATAATGAGGTATATTTTCATTAAAATAATCACTTAGAGTCTTTTCATCAATATCCTCTATGGACGAGGTAAACCCACTATTAATAAACTCTATTTTTTGAATCAAGCGGTTGCGAATAATCTGATCATCTAAATCCAAACTCATATTAAGAGCCTCACGATACATTACCTCTTCACGTATATAATCCGTTATAAAATCTTGCTTTTCAGATTCGTCTAAACTTTGCCATTTTTGTTCGGCTAGTTTTACATTAAAGGCTTTATTTTGAAACTGTAGAAACCTAACCATGATTGAGGTATTTACATCAATGTTATAATTGTCACGAGAAGGCGACGTAGAAAATACATCTACTAAAGAATACAATACCAGGCCTAACACCAAAAAATGCAGTAAGGGCTCTTGATAATATTTTTTTAAGTTACCGAACATTAATAATTAGCTCTCTTATTTAACATTTAACTTGATATTTAATTTAGTATTTAACAATTCAAGTTTATCTCCATCAATAAAACTCAAATCATCGTCGTACTCGTCTATTAATGCGATGTCCAAGTGATTTTTTAAATACCTACCGTTAAAGCCTGCATTATTATTTGGTAAGCCAACGACTTAAGATAGCCGCCATTGTGTGGCTGGTAATCGATATGTTTAGCGTTAGCATGTAAACAGGCTTCTACTTTTAAATAGAAAGGGAAATTTCAGATCCCTCGTAATGTATAACTTGGCAGCGAAAGACTGTTATTCTCTTCAATAGATTTTGTGAGAAATACTTGCATACTATTCCCGACGTAAACATTTGCTTGATGTTCTAGCAACAAACGACCTATTAGAGCAAATCTCTACTATGATCGAAATAGCTGACACGCTAACTGCTACAAATAGGGCTGGCTCTGTATCATTTATTGATGAATTCACAGCCATTAGCCTGTATTGTTGACTAAAAATTATATATATGAACAGTTGCTTCAAAACGGTCTATCAAAATTATCAATATAGAAGCCCTTAAATGACACGGCAAAACCAGATTGACTTCTCAAAAAAAACGATCAGTGAAGCCTTTTGTCTACTGATTAAAAAGTATAAATTTAAAGAAATTACGATCTCACAGATTACAGCTGAAGCGGGTGTCTCACGCAGCACCTTTTATCGACATTTCGATACGGTTGAATCTGTCGTTGAATATACCAGCGATTCTGTAGCTGAAGAAGGTCTAGCGATGCTCTCTGCACTCGAATCGCCGACACTGGCAGACTTAATTCACTGGCGGCTTAAAATTGCCAAAGAACTCCCTTATCTGAACGACCTTGAACTGCATCCAGCTATAAAGAGTATTCTGGCAACGGTGTCTCCTGAAAGGCTGCGTAAATTTAGTGAGGTATTAGATTTTAAAACACCTTATAAACTGACTTTTAATGAAGCGGGTTTTCAAGCCGTGATTAGCCAATGGGCCAAAAACGGATTTCGCGAGTCGGTTGATGAAATGACCACCATCATCCTCCGATTGACTGAGTCTTAACCGCGACTTGCTTATCCGCTACCAAGTTTCTTTCAATCAATTCGTTTGCAATTACTTTTATCATAAACGTCTCCCGCTCTATCGAAAGCCCTTTTTTATCGCTGTTCGCAATCACCGCTTCGTTGTGAGCATCGCCTCATCAATGTCACACACATAGCAGTGCGAAATCATATGAATAATATCCGCATCGGCTTTATACCAAGGACGATATTCATCATAACGAGCAAAAGCTTCTACATTGCGAACCGCTTTCTTCCTTTAAAAAAACGAATCGATTTTTATATTAATCCTTTCTATGACAGTGATGAATATTGTTCGATCACATATTTTTAACTTTTAAAAAGTAATTAGCTGGTAGTAGGGTTCGATATGACGTTTGGGAAACTCGCTTTCTGGCGTTTAAAAAAGCGTCTGATATATCAGCCTCTCGAATCACTAAACCCATTACTCTTGTAGAGGTCGCAAAGAAAATCCATATTTCTTACAGATTGTGCCACTTTTTAGTACCCCATTTATTCCAACGACGTTATATTTCGTGATTTTATCGGTAATGCGGTTAAGCATCAGGACAAGGCTAACGTTAACATTTCGATATCCGTCATTGAGCACAATAACCATTATGAATTTTCGTTTACAAACGATGGGCTAGGAATTGATTTTAAACATCATGATACAACCTTGAAATGTTCAAAACGTTGAGGCCTCGTGATGAATTAGAAGCAATGACATGGGTCTATCGATCATTAAAGATGTTCGATGCATAAGAAGGGAAGATCAAAGTTTCTTCTGTTGATGAAAAAGGTGTCTCTTTTATATTTTCTTGGCTTAAAGGTTTTTCAGGTAAAGAGTAATAAATGAAAATAAAAATAAAAACTCAGTATTTATTCTCTTTTTAGAAAATGGCGATATTAATGCAATAAGCGTTCAACGTACTTTTAGCCGAATTAAAATAGCGAATCTTATTGTTCGTGAAAAAGAGGGTATTAAAGCTTTAGAGTTTTTGAAAGTGGTGATGAAAAGTACCCTTATCTAATATTGTTAGATCTTAATACACCAAAAATGGGTGGGTTAGAGTTGCTTGATAGGATACGCAGTGATCCTAAATTAGTATCGTGTGCAGTTAATGTACTCACGACCTGTCAATATGGCGAACATGCATTAGCAGCATACAAGCATTATTTTATTGGTTACACGGTAAAGGAAAGCCTTAATGAAGGTTTGAACAATTATTGAAAATTCTCAATCATTACTGGATGCTGGTTTAGTTACCAGTCCTATACCACGTTATGTTATTCACAGAATTGGCGAATGCCTTTGACCGCTTTGATCATTATATTACGTTCAACATGAATAAAGTTGCTGGATAGATAGTTGTGTCAATACTGACCCCCTACATTTCTGATAATATGGTTTTTTATTTTAAAATCTATTTAAAGTACTACTTTTTAATCTAAATAATCCTTAACGTAAAAAAGCAATAATTATCAAAATCCTTTAATTTGACTTAGTCAGACTGAATCTGATGAGTAAAGGCTAATGAGTGATACTAATGAGTGAAAGCGAAGATAAGCACCAGCAGCGTATGGCAAAGAAGAAAGCCATCATTGACGATAGAATTGCCCAAGCTCAAGAAGAACGTGGGGTTCTGATACTTTTAAAGGGTAATGGTAAAGGCAAGAGCAGCTCTGCTTTAGGCACTATGGCTCGTTCTCTGGGTTATGGTAAACGATGCGCCGTTATTCAGTTCATCAAAGGCCGTATGGAAACGGGCGAAATGAAATTCTTTAAAGATCACCCCTTGGTCGATTGGCACGTAATGGGGCACGGATTTACGTGGGA
>JBLIBL010000206.1:0-4741 GCA_047633355.1 Polaribacter sp. | reverse complement strand
GGGATACACCCAGTTCTCTGGTTGTCATGCCTTTGGCATACAGGTACAAGATTTTATCTTGTCCATTGACGTGAATCGCGTTTGGTTCTTTTTAACTAATTGTGGCTCGAAGCTGCATTCTGTGTCGCGTGGCGTTTCAAGGTCAACTTGTCCGTCTTCGGCGCGAATAGATTTTTAGGAGTAGCCATTTCGGCTGTTTAATTTTTTTGCTCGTGCTTCTAAAGTATTTTTCGACCCTGTTATAATATCAACTCTATTAAGAAATAGCATTTTCAAACCTTGATCTTGTGTGACTATTTCATAAATATAGGGATATTTTTTTTGTTTAAAATATTGGTAAGTACTTGTCGAGTTAGCGATAGCTATTTTATGTTTTCTGAGTTGTTCAAGATGAGTTGTTGGTGTTTTGAAATTCTCCTTTAGACCCAAAGCGTAAACATCATCAGTGGTTAATTTACCGGCCCAAATAAACAATTTTTCTCGAGATAAGGTTCTAGATAGTGAGAAAATCAACGTATTTGGTTGATTAAGTGCAGTTCTATATGCGCGAGCCCAAGGCAGTACTTTTAAATCAGTATCATCATTTGTAATTTTGAATAACGCTTCTAAAACCTCTCCAGAAAAACAGCTAAGGACATTGTTTTCTTGATAAAATTGATAAGGAGGCAATATTTCAGTGACAACAAGTTGCTTGGCAACACTTGATGTAGAATTCAGCATTAAAAATAGTACTAGCCAGAGTCGTTTTATATTCATCTACACAGGTAACCTGTTTCGTAGAGGTTAGTAAGTTAAGTATAGGACAAATTAATCGTTTGTTCTTCCATTAATATTTTGAACTATAAAGCCTGAATTGATGATAGTAAAACAATAAATATAGAGATTAATAATGCACGTGATGTTTCGTTAAAACGGCTAAAACAGTATCCAAAATTAATATGGGTTTTACTTTTTTTTGCATTTATCATTCGTGGCAGTTTTTATATTACTGTTAGTGCGTTTGTTTTTTACTTTTTATTTTATATTTTTGCTTTAACTCACATGAAAACATAGCGGTAAGTGAACAGAACGTTCCTATAAGAGGTAAAACATCGGATAGTAGCTTGAAAAATACACTGAGTATTTTAAAACAAGACAAATTATTGCAGTGTTTTTTTTAAATAAACTTGGCATGATTAGCCAAGATTTAAATTTTTTCGAAAACAGTCACTCTTAATTTCCTATCTTGATTATTATCAGGAAAATCACACTCACTCGTAAACCGTTCTGTCATTTTCAAAGTCATGGAAGATGATTCAATAATCTCAGCATCTGATTGCTCCCACGTTGCGTCATAACGATGGAATAAGCAAATTAACCAGCCTCCAGGATTTAATAGCTTTGAACAAAGGCTAACTAATCGCGAAAAGTCTTGTCCTTTTGGTTGATGATCTGAGTAAGGTGACTTATATACTTTTGGTGGAGGATCTAAAATAATACCGTCGAACATCTGACCATTTTTAATTGCTTTAGGTAAGTGTTTATAAATATCGCCCTGAATAAAGCTACGGGTTCCAATATCTAAACCATTTTTTTGATAGCTTTTTTGTATACGCGACAATAAGTCTTTTGATTTATCGAGATGAATAGCTGCTTTTGCACCACCTTTCAGTGCAGCAATACCAAGACTGCCGGTAAACGAAAATAAATTAAGAACACGTCGGTCTTTACTATTGTTCGCTAACCACTTGCGTACAGGACGTGCGTCCAAATACAAACCACAATTATGCATTGTATCCGGAAGTATGCTGTAATAGATGCCATATTCTTTTGCAAACTCTGGAGCAACGGAAATATCGCCATGAAGGACAAACATTCTCTGTTTCAATCGTAAACCGATAGATTGATCGCCTTTAGCAATAATTAGCGTGAAAGGAAAACACTGCAGTAATACATCTTTAATTAAATCAAGATCTTCACGAATATCATCTTTATATTCTACTATAGCCATAGTGCCGAATTTTTCAATAACAACTCCTTTTGCCCCTTCAGTGTAACCATGGAAAACGCGCCAACTATCAAACTTGTCAGACTCAAGTAATATTTTTCTATCATTCCATGCTTTTTCGATTAGCTCGCGCCACAGTATTGTCAAATTTATATGCAACCCTAGTATGTTGTTAGTTTTGATTATTCAAAATTATTAGCTAAATGTTTGTATGTTATCGATGTTTGTATTGTGTAGGACAGTATCCTCGGTTCACATTATCTCCTCGAAGTTTTACATGTTTGGTTGAACGACCGTTAACTCTTTCTCGCCATAGTCTAAAACTTCTTGGTTTTAGACGACTCCGCATAAACTTGATCACTTCAGGTTCTTGCATGCTGAACTGATGTTCTATTGCTTCAAAGGGAGTTCGGTCTTCCCAAGCCATTTCTATAATTCTTGATTCTTCATCGAGAACAATTCCATAAGCCTGCCCTAAAATTGAATATTATAAACTGACGACTAATACGAGTAAAAATCTAATAAAGACCAACTATTAGAAAAATAAATGGCTTATAAATCATCTAAATTATTTAGTAGCTTGGTAGCATGTTCTCTAATTTCTATTTTCTTAATCTCTTCCATCTTATTCCAATTACGTATTGGAAAACTCATTCTATGATTTGACGAAAATTTATCATAGTTTGTGTCAATAAAATTCCAATAAAGGCTGTTTAACGGGCAAGCATTCTCGCCAACTTTATCTTTGACGTTATAGTGGCAGCCTTTGCAATAGTCACTCATTTTATTAACGTAATTACCGCTAGCTGCATAAGGCTTTGTTGCAATCCAGCCGCCATCGGCAAAGAGTGCCATGCCTCGTGTATTTGGTAACTCAACCCACTCAATTGCGTCTATATAAATACCTAAATACCACTCGTCCACTTGGTTAGGGGAAATTCCAGCAAGTAATGCAAAGTTGCCTGTGATCATTAATCGTTGAATATGGTGAGCATAAGCATGTTCTAGTGATTGTGATATGGCGCTTTTTAAACATTGCATTTTAGTATTACCGTTCCAAAAGAACCCCGGTAAGTTACGATTAGCGTCTAAAAAGTTTTGCTCTGCATAATTTGGCATGTTAGCCCAATACATACCTCTTACATACTCTCGCCAGCCAAGAATTTGTCTAACAAAGCCTTCAATTTGAGAAAGCGTGATTTTCCCATCAGAATTTTCATAAGCAAGAAGTGCGGTTTGAATAACTTCCATTGGGCCAAGCATTTTACAATTAATTGAAAAGCTAAGTCGCGAGTGATACAAACTCCAAGCGTAGGGTGATGCTACTGTCATGGCATCTTGAAAGTTCCCAAAATTAGGAAGTTGGTGTGTACAAAAGAAATCCAAGAGAACAAGGGATTGTTCTCGATTAATAGGATAAGAAATATTGTTCGATTTATCACCTATCGTTTTAATCTTATGATTTTTTATACGTTGTAAATAGTCATCTGCCGGATTATCAAATACTAAAGGTTTAGGAATTAACTTTAGATCCGCTTTTTTAAATGACTTCCTGTTATTGGCGTCAAAATTCCAAGCATCACCTTCTGGCTTTGAACCATTCATTAAAATAGAAAAACGTTTACGCATAAAGCGATAAAAGTTCTCCATTCTTACATGAGTGTCTGCTTTAAAATGATGAGGTAACTCATCGAAAGGTAATAAAAAGTGCTCAGTATCGGCTTCATAAACAGGTAAACCTAGGTGATTTGATATACCACATAATTGTTCTCGTAATCTAAATTCATCTGGCCGCTGAAATGTAAAAGTTTCACTAGAATATTTGGAGATTAATGCTTTTATTAATTCGGTAAGCTCTTGATATTGTTGAGTGTCATCTAGCGTTAAATAACATACGCGATGCCCTTTACTTTCAAGACGTTGAGCAAAGTCACTCATAGCAACGAAAAATGCAGTGATTTTCTGAATATGATGTCTAGTATAGTTTGCCTCTTGATGGAGTTCAGCTATCACATAGACAACATCAGGATCGTTATGTTCGAACCAACTGTGATTTGGGTTAAGTTGATCTCCTAAAATAAGCTTGATATGTTTTGCCTTCATTAGTTCACCTTACTTTTTAACTGTTTTGTTTTTCTAGGTTTATACGGTTTCTTGGTATCTCTAACGTGTTTATTTATAATGCGCTGACCTTCTTTTTTTGTATCAAATCGTTGTCTAAATCCCCACAAGATATCTCTCGCAATTTTCCCAGTCTCTTTAATATCAATCATGGGTAATGGATAACTCTCACCTAAATCACATTGGTAAAGCTGTTGTTCCATTGGAGAGAGATCCCAAGGAGTATGGATGATTTCATCAGGAAGCTCGGATAACTCCGGTACCCATTTTCTAAGGAAGTGACCATCCTTATCTTTCTCTTGTGATTGTTTCACTGGGTTATAAACCCTAATGATATTAGTGCCTGTTACGCCTGATTGCATTTGAAATTGTGGGTAATGAATACCAGGTTCAAAGTCTAAAAAACATTGAGCTAAATGCATGACTCCCAGACGCCAATCTACTAATAAATGGTGGCATAAAAAGCTCACTAACATCGCTCGCATTCGAAAATTAATATAACCTGTTTTTTTTAAACAGCGCATACAATAGTATAAGTAAAACAACCTATCGAATATAATCAATCACCAATATATTCGATAAACTACTAGCGCCCACCCATCAAAAAATCATAAACCTAAATAATGCAATAAA
>JBLIBL010000205.1:0-4812 GCA_047633355.1 Polaribacter sp. | reverse complement strand
ATACCACCTTTAGACTTTATAATTAATAAAGGTTATGCATTGTTAGGCATAGGGGATGAAGATGTCAGTGAGCAAGAGAAGAAGTGGCAAACTACCCTGCAAGCTTACAATTATCAGCTTACTGATTAGCTGGATATAGTATTAGCAGAAGCTGTGAAGACCGGTTACTTCCTCGAAAAAGATTTCAAAGAAAAAGCATCAATAAAGAACTGTCAAATAAAAGCTTCAAAGTCAGAGGGTTCTTTCTCGAATGCATGGCAGCTTTATCATGACACGTTTAATGATAATTGCGATGAAGTTATAAACGGGCTTTACGAAAGCTTTAAGGAAAACTGTGAATACATAACACCTACGAACTTAAACGGCACTGTTTCGTTATTTAGAGAGTTAGGGGAAGAGGGAAAGGTATCTGAAATAATTGGTATATATATTGAGAAAAGAAAAGAAGAAGTTGAACTCTTTAATATGGAAGAAAACAACCTCTTTGGGAATATCATAGATCAGGAGGTAATAGATAAATTTAACTTGGTATACAGGCAGTCTGTTACTATTGAAACTGCTAAACAAGTATTAGACCGCATAGCTGGTAAAAATGGTTGGAATAAAAGCGACGAAGTTGTGTTAGCAAGTACAACGGTCGATGACTATTACAATTTATTTAAAACTGAGACTGGTCGACACCTCTCAACCTTCGTGACGACCTGTTTGAAATTTGGTCAATTTGGAAGTGCTAGTGATCAAAAAAAGGAGATTGCTATTAGGGCTACAGAAGCATTGCAAAGAATTGCAGCTGAAAGCGAAATTAATAAGAGACGAGTTAAGAAGTTCGGTGTAAGCATTGAAGATGCATAACAAGGCGCTGCTGTCGGAAAGTTTTACGCAGAGCGCGGCGTTATGTGAAAATATGAATCGATGTTTCGGTTATATTGATGCTTTTAAATGTATTAAATAGAAAACCACCAATAAGTTACCCACGATAATTGATAATAATATTAAATTTCTATTTGAAGTTGGTGTTTCAATTAGATTCGATTCAGACATTTTAAGGAGACTATTTATCTGTGAAATTTTATGAGCCTGAAACAATATCTCTAAAAAATGTGAATGAAGTTTTAGAATATTTATCAAACTTGGATAGTAAAGTACTTTCAGACTGCGTTTTTCGAGGGCATAACAACTCTTCTTGGGGTTTACAATCATCACTGGATAGGTACGGCAATACAAATCCCGAAGTAGCATTAAAAAACCTTAGAGAACCGCAAACCTTAGAATACTTTTTAGACCTCTTTCGTGGGCACTATCGTGCGCTGGTAGGCAAGAGTGATCTTGATGATGATGAACTTTGGCAAGTTGCTCAGCATCACGGACTACCAACTCCTTTACTTGATGTATCAAAGTCACCAATGGTGGCACTATTTTTCGCTTTGTTTAATAAGGATACCAGCGATGGGGGTAAAGCCTGTATTTGGCAGATTGACACGATGCTTTTAAGTGTAATGAATAGGCAAGTAGGGGAATTTATCGATGGTCTCGATGATAATGATGGTTTAAGGCAAAGGCTTGGAGTGGTTGAATATATAGCTGGGCACTCGACATATAGCCCAAGGCAATATGCACAGCAGGGAGGATTTATAAGATGGAAGTTCTACATTGAGTTACCTCGCGCGCTCAAATACTGGAAAACATCTAGAGCAATTGCTCATACTCCGAGAAATTGTTTGTTGCGAAAAATTGAATTTGATGTAAATAGGGTGGAATTACTAGAAGGCTTTCGCAAGCTCAGTTTAATGAACATAGCACCTCGATCCTTATTTCCTGATGTAAGCGGTGCGGCTGAGCAAGTAAAAATGGATTACCTTTTACGATCATCAACCCCTAGTGAAAGAGAGTATGCGTTTAGTTTAATGGAGCTTTGATAATTTAAGATACGGCTCTTCCTGAAATCAAATTTTTCTCAAAACTATGGCCTTGGATAAGGCAAATGAAATTCTCAACGAATCTCCGTCAATCACATAACAAAAACCTGTACGCGGACACATATTACTACGATCATTTTTGTGTAAGTCGCGGTGCTTCACTTTACACAAAAAAGCTATAAGTAATATGTGCCGGTGTGCTTGGCGTTAGGCACTACCACTCAAATGGAGCGAAAATGAATCCAATAATTATCGATGCAGCAACAATATATGATCCAGCTAGACTTCTAGCAGTGTTAGCATCGGTTGATATTCGGCATTCTGAGGTTTGGGTTTCGCAGCGGTATGATCATTTTAAAGAGAAAGATTTTTTAACTGGGTGGGGAACAGACGATCGAATTGGACTTCTTCCGGCTCGTGACGGCAGTTACAAAGCCAAGCCTTTAGATATACCTTCACCTGATGAGAAGTTAAACCCCACTCATTGTGATACTGGTCCAAAGATCCTGCGGTGGGCATTAGATAAAGGAATGGCAGTCCCGAAAGACCTTTTCAAATTCGAGGAACTGGCCATCGAATTAGAAAAAGAAAATCGTATTGATCATTTATCAGAAGCCATAATGTTGGGGGCTCCGACTGCGTATGACATGAGAGCTGGTGAGGAGTGGACCAAAGAATATTTAAAGAAAACAGGCCAAGAAAGCCTGGGGCCTGAATTCGCTTGGCGATTAGAGCCGTATGGTATTGGTCATGGTCTTGGATTAATACTGGCTGCAGCCAAAGAGTATTCGGTACAGCCATTTTTTAGCCACCCATTTTTTCGAGATGGTAGTTCTACACACAACTACACATATTATAAGCGTGACCAACTAATTGGTGCGCCTTCAGATGCACATATTAGCCGAGATACGCAAAGTGTTGAGATAGATGGTTCGTTAATTGAAGCTCAGAACCTTTTGAAGAGCCCTGAGGCTATATCGTTATCTGAGGTAGCATTCTATTTGAAACAAAAAGAACGCATTGATTCTATAACTGGAATTATTACTGCCTCAAAAAATATTGAAAGCCGTGGGAAAGATATAGGCATTATTACTAGCAAATATGCAGGCACTATAGCCGCTGATACAATGTTATTTGGTGGTTTTCCGGTAACAACTTCGGCGGTTTCGTTATATGACATTGGAACAAGGTTTTTTAAATAAAAATGAATGCCACCGCTACCTTGCCTAACAAGTGTATGCACACGACAAAAACTGCGTCGCTTCGTTTGTCTATGGGCTTCGCCCATTTCACACAAACTACACGCCACAGTTTTTTATGTGTTATACAAGTGTTAGGCGCACTTAAGTATTGCAATGGAAATAGATAATTTGCTCGATAAAGAAGTAAGAAGATGTAGAACATTTATTTTGGGAGCTGGTTTCTCAGCAGGAGCAGGTGTTCCGCTAACAGCAGAACTCTTGTCTAAGGCAATGGCAAAGTTTGAAATTGAGTGCAATGGCATTTTTCAAAGAGTAAATAATTATGCTCGGGAATGTTTCCAAATTAAAGATGACGAAGTAGTCGATTATTCGATTGTTGGGTTTTCAGAACTATGCACATTTCTTGAGTATATAGAGCTTAAAGAATATGGTGGCGGAGAGCGTTGGTCTGAGAATGGGTCAAAAGAAAAAATTAATTTGCGTTATTTTTTAGCTAAAACTTTAATTGAACTTACGCCTGAAAAAGAAGATATACCGAAAATCTACATTGATTTTGTCAATGAATTGCATGAAAGAGATATAATTCTTTCTTTTAACTGGGATCCTTTATTAGAGCGTGCATTAGAGTTTGTAAATAAAGAATACTCATATACATTCGAAGACAAGAAAATAAAGCTTTGTAAGCTTCATGGCTCTGTTAATTGGCGCTTAGGTGATGTCCCTGATTATGCAAAATCTGCAACAGATTTAGGTTGGCAGTCTATGGAATATACTAAAGGTATGATGGATGTAGAGATGTATTATTCATTTAATATTCTTTCTAAGCTAGCTTGGCCGTTTCATAGGAGAAACTCCGAAATAGATCCATTTCTTGTGTTGCCAGGCTATGGAAAAGCATTCGACGTACGAGCTAATGCGGTAATGTGGTATAAGCCTGAATTCGCATTTTTATTTACACATGATGTATACATTATTGGTCTTAGCTTAGCACCCGACGATTTTTTTATTCGTAGTTACTTTTTGTCGACCCTACCGTACTTATCTAATTCTAATAAATTAGAAGATAGAACTATCCATATAATAAACCCAGATAAGAGCGTATCTGAAAACTATTCATTCGTAACCCAAACACAAAAATGTGTTGTTCATTCTGAATATTTCGATAGTAAACATATAGATACTATGCGTGAGAATCGAGAACGCGCCTAACAAGCACTTTAAACGGAACATAAACAGTCGGCTATGTTCTGCTTCGCCCCACAATTTTAGCCAACTATTTCTATCCGCTTAAGTGGGCGGTATAGCTAAAATGGAATACCTGAGAATGTTCGAAATAAGGGCGTGGAGTTAAGTCTTTCGTTTCATCTATGAATTGTCTGGTGGATAGTGAGTCAGCGCTATAAGTGCAGCTAAGCGATACAGTTATAGAGCAATCTGTACAAGTTAAAACGCAGAGGGTTTCGGCTTCATGATGTATGTGATTCAGTATCGTAGAATTCGATTTTAATATCGATTGGCTAACCAACCTCCCAGTTCATAATAGGCGTTCAGAACATGAAGCTATTTTTTTATATATTTGGCACGCTGGCTGTATTGCTCATATCAGGCGCCTTATTAATACAAAACCCTTATGTGCAAGATAAGTTAGTACAAAGAGAAATTACCAAAAGAATGTCTAGCACACCAGATGATCT